>CALFPI010000394.1 GCA_937919035.1 uncultured Gemmatimonadaceae bacterium | reverse complement strand
CGATGACCTGCTCGATGCGGCGGTCATCGGCATCCACGTCGCCGGTGCTGGCGACACGCAAAGGTGTGTTACTCAGATAACGCAGCTGAGCCTTCGTCAATAAGCCCGCCAACACTGAAGTAACGGAACCCGGTATCGCAGAAAATCGTGACGACGACCGCGCCGGGTCCAAGCTCGGCGGCGACGCGGAGAGATGCAGCGACATTGGCTCCCGACGAGGGCCCAAGTAGCAGACCCTCCTCGCGCGCCAGACGGCGGGTGAAGGCGAAGGCGACGTCATCTTCGACGGTGATTACATCGTCAATGACAGAGCGATCCAGTACCTCTGGTATGAATCCTGCCCCGATGCCCTGGATGCCATGGACGGCAGCAGTCGCTCCGGACAGTACTGCGGAACGGGCAGGCTCTACGGCCACGACGCGAACGCCAGCCAGTTCCTGCTTGAGCACGGCGCCAACACCGGATATCGTGCCACCAGTGCCGACACCCGCCACGAAAGCGTCCAGCCTGCCCCCGGTGGCGTCGAGGATTTCTCGGGCCGTCTCCTCCCGATGCACTTGCGGATTGGCAGGATTGCGGAACTGCTGTGGCATGAAATGGGACTCCGGATCTGTGGCCACAATCTCTTCGGCACGTGTTATGGCTCCCGGCATATCCAATACCGATGGTGTCAACTCAATACGGGCGCCATAGGCGGCCATCACCGAAATCCGCTCGCTGCTCATGTGCTCCGGCATCGTCAGAATGATGTCATATCCCTTGGCGGCGGCGACCATGGCCAGGGCGATTCCCGTATTTCCAGATGTTGGCTCCACGATCGTCATACCTCGACGCAACCTGCCATCGGCTTCTGCGGCACTGACCATGCGCAGTCCGATGCGGTCCTTGACGCTGCCTGCCGGGTTCAGCGCCTCTAGCTTCCCCAGGATTCGGGCCGATCCACGGGGCGGGATACGTCGCAACTCGATCAGTGGCGTCGAACCGACCGTGTCGAGGATCGAGTCGACTGCAGCCGGTGCCGAACAGTCAGCCGTACTCACTCGTCCTCACCGTCGCGGCCATCCCCGGCCGGTTTCGCTGTTCCCGGCAAAGTTCGCGTGAAGGTGGTCGATCCAGTGGGCTCCCCCGTTTTGAGTCGCAGACCGCCTCCCGTCGTGTACAAGTCTCGATACGTCGCGGGCAACAACAGCACGTTGAGCAGAGGTTCGATTTTGCCGATCACGTCATTCACATCACCGATAAAACTGCGTGGGACAAAAATGATATCATCGCTCTCAAGGGCAACGTTCTGGCGAAAGTCGCCCTGATTGGCAAGTCGCTCGAAATTGATCGAGTACATCTGAGCGCTGCCCTCGACGACGCGGATCAGTCGTACATCATTGCGCAATCCCGCCTCGGCAAAGCCGCCAGCCTGAGACAGGGCCTCCACGAGGCGCGCGTTGTCGGAAAACATGTAGACATTCGGCCGCATGACCTCACCCAGAACAATCACCTTCTTCGACCGGAGGCTCGATCCGGGAACGATAACGATGTCACCTCCCTGCAGAATGACATTGTCGGTCTGCTCACCGGAGGACAACACGCTGCGCAGGTCAAGCCGGAATGAGCCTTCGCCGCGGATCAATTGCACCTGATCGATCTGCGCGTCCGGTGTGGGCCCCCCTGCCTCCAGGATGATGTCGAGTACGGTTGTCTTTCCCCGCAGCGGATAGCGGCCCTGGCTGGATTTGACGCCGCCTCCCCCCAGCGTCTCAATTGCACCGAGGACGGAAACGATCTTGCTCTGGAAAGTAAGGACCTCCACGTCGACTTTTGGTGCGCGCAGGAAACGGGACAGCCGCTCTGTGAGATCGACATCGAGTTCTGTTGGTGTGCGCCCTGCGGCGCGAACGTTCTCGAGCATACTGAAGGAGATGTTGCCGTCGGGACGGACGACGACCTCCTCCTTTGTTAGCTTGACGTCTCTCAGGGTCAGTCCCAATTGATCACCGGCGCCGATGATGTACGCCGGAAAGCCACCACGGTCCGTAAAGGCCTGATGCATCGGATCCGTCGGCAGCGCGTCTCTCTGGGGTGGGACCGGGATCGCGGAAACGTCCGACACCGGTGGTACCGACGACCCACAGCCGCTGAGCAGGACACACAGCAGCAGGACCGCGCAACCGCACCTTGTGGGGGATGGTATGAACTTCATCCTCGTCTCGCTCTTCGATTCACGGGGGCGGGTATCATCGCCAACAGTTCAAGCAGGAACCGTTTCATAAGTTGACCACAGCGCAACCCGTAAACTACGGGTGCCAGGCCGCGCGGCACACGGGGGAACACCTGTAGCAGGACCTCAGTTCGAGGGAATATGAACTCCCGAAAGAGCCGACCTCGATGGCGCCAGGATGGGCTCGTCCAGTACCATAACATCTCACCGGCGCATGTCGTCTGTCTTACGCCGAGCATCCAATACAGCAAGCGCAACTCAAGCGCAGCTGGAGTGCATTCCTCGTACCAAGCCCGCGCCAGAGGCGGAATATCAACCCGGGCTGCCTGCAACAGGGCGAGGCCAAACAGGACAGGGCGGGCAAGTCCGCAGGATGCACCGAGGGTCCGCAAGCGACCCACGTCCAGCGTTTCGTCGCGCAGTTGCAGAGCCAGATCGATCAACCATGTCAGACGACGGTAGCTGTGTCGCAGTGCATGCGCCGCAGTATACAGGACCTCGTCCTCCGGCCCCAGAACCCACACCTCGGTCCCGTCGATGGAGGCACGACGCCGCCGCGACCAGACTTCCTGTGGATCGAGCCAGCCGGCATAGCGCCGAGCCTCGATTCGTTCACAGTGGAACAGATCATCATGCAGGTCCAGGCACACCTGACCCTTGCTGAGCAGGTCGGGATGACGAGGTGTTGCGGCCCAGCCCTGCTGCCGCAGCAGCCCGGCTACAGCCGCGCCTTGACCTGGTGCACAGAGAAGATCGATGTCATCCATCGGGCGACAACCCGCGTCCGGGTAGAATCGCAGCAAGGCCGCCCCGGGAAGGACCACCACGTCCGTGCCTGATGCGAGCAGTTGCCGTAGCGTCCCTGCCAACTCCTGCAGGGCCACCACTGTTCGGGCGGCTGTTGTGACATAGGCATCACGCCAGTTCAGCCGATCGGCCCCTGGCGGGACACGGCGGGCCACAAACAACCCCTCGAGGCCTTCACTGCTGATGGTGTCGCTGTCGAGTTCCCCGAGAGCGCCACCATCTGCACCGAGATGGACAAGATCAAGTGCATGTTGCGTGGTCGTCATCACGGCGACTTCGATCCCTGAAGTTGCACGATCGTAGCGCGCACATGGTCTGTGGCGACAGCTATGTCCACCTCATAATGCCGTAGCAGCAGACTAACGATATCCTCTTCTCGCAATCCCT
>CALFPI010000393.1 GCA_937919035.1 uncultured Gemmatimonadaceae bacterium | reverse complement strand
CTGATCCACCAACTGCAGGAACTCGGCGCCACTGCGTACCGCGTCGAGGGCGCCCGTGACAAAGGCTGCCGTGGCAAAGCGCGCGTTGCGCTGGCGCGCGACACGGCCTTTTTCCGCGATCATCTGGTCCGTGACACGGTCCAGGTTGCCGTACACATGCTCACGATACATGCGTGCCAGCACGGGGGATGCCGTGTTCAAACGGTAGATGACTTCGCCAAGGAGGGGTAGTTCCACCAGCCGTCGAAGCAGAGCATAGGCACGACGGTGGTCACCCATGACGACAGGCAGTGGGCCGAGCCAGGTCGGGGCGATGAGGACGATGCGGGACCAGGTCGCGGGGCGGTCGCGAGCCAGCTGCAGGACATACGCACACGAGTGCCCTGCAGCGGCGACAGCGACAGGACCATTGAAAAGATGTTCACAGAAGTCCCGGAGAAAAGCTGCATAGAACTCCGGCCGCCAGCGCAGGCGTGGCCGTGGAACGGTGCCGAAACCAGGCCAGTCCACCGTGACCGTGCGAAATCGGCGCTGCAACTGGCGGGCAAGGGGATACATCTCGGTACGGGTCGAGACCGTGCTCATTGCTGGCAGCAGCAGTACCGGGGGGCCGTCGCCAGCCACGTCGTACTCTACCGCCATTGCCTTGCCCCGAATCTGCCAGGCAAAGGTCGAGGCAGTAGATGCGTCACGGCTCTGTGGGTTGGTGCCAGGGATCTCGTTGTGCATCCCTCGAATCTGGCCGGTCACCCCGTCGGGATCAAGGTACGTGGCTCCTATGTCAGGTTCCCGGTGTTGATGACAGGCTGTGCAGCGCTGTCGCTGCACAGCAATCATCGATTCATCGCTGTGAGTTGCCTCAGCGAGGCTCGATCACTCTGTTACCGGTTCAGTATCTGCTGATCGGTGAACACGGGCCATGCCAAAAAACGAGGAGTAGAGGAGAAGTTGATGAGCAAGCTGACAGACGCACATATCGAGGAGCTGGACAGGGAGGGCTTCATCGTCGTGCCGGATTTCATCTCCGGGGCGCGACTGACCAAATTGCAGGCGGCCCAACGACGCGTCCTGCCCACCTGGCAGAAGATTCAGGAGGATCCGCCGCAGGATCAGTCCGGCAGCAGCATGCTCGCCTGTTTTCCTCACGAGGAGATGGATCTCTACCAGGCCGCCATGGACCCGGAGAGCATCACCTTCGCCCGCAAGTGGTTGCGGACCGAGGCCATCCACACGCGCGTGGGCTGCCTTATCGCCCGCTACCCGGGCCATACGGCGGGGGGCACGGGTTTCGACGCTTCCAACCTGCACATCGACAACGGCAACAACTCGCTGCTGCCCATGAGCGAGGATCTGCGCGAGTTTGGCCAGATCGGCTTCTGGATCCATCTGGAAGATGTCGCCGTGGACCAGGCGCCGCTGCGGCTCATACCCAAGAAATACGGCAAGGACATGACCAAGTGTGTGCCCCTCGCCTGCACGGCGGGTACCCTCTGCATTTTTACCAACTTCACCTGGCACAGCGCCAGCGCCTACACGCGCAAGGACGGGCAGCGCTTCACCTGGGGCTACAGTTTCGGCCGCGCCGACCATCTCTGGGAGGGTTTCAAACACTACACCCATCTGGGCAAGAATACACCGGTGTTCCAGCGGTTCATCGGCGGCCTGACGGCGGCAGAGCGTGAACTCTGGCGCTTTCCGGCGGCGGGGCATCGGTACTACACCGAACAGACACTGGCGTTGCTGGAGGAGCAGTATCCGGGATGGAATTCTGCCGAGTATCGTGCGGTGATGCCCTAGGGCTGCACCAGTCGCACGCGCTCGATGACATCCAGATCGGGGAATTGTTCGAGCAGGTATTCGTTCCCCTGGGACAGGATCCGTTCCTGCTCCGGCAATTCGCCGTAACGGCCCTCGATCTGCTGGACGATCTCAAGACCGTCGATGACACGGCCGAAGGGGGCCAGGCCAGCGCCATCGAAGTCGGCATTGTCCACCAGATTGATGAAGATCTGCGTTGTGCGACTGTTGGCGCCGCCGCTGGCAAAGCAGAGGGTTCCGGCGCCATGGGCGGTGGCCGCGGGGTCATCCGGGATCGTCGCCTCATACCAGCGGGCCGCCACATCGGGCTGGCCATGCAGGCCGAATTGCACGAGCCGACCCCGAACAACGCGGAAGAACCGCTGGTCGTCGAAGAAGCCGTTGGCCACAAGGTTGTAGAACCGATCGGCTGCCCGCGGGGCCTGGCTGCGTATGACCTCGACGCGGAAGGGGCCGGCGCTGGTCTCAAAGGCCGCCTCGTAACGTTCGGGCGCCGGCTTGTTGAGGCTCTTCGGGTCCATCAGGGCCTCCAGATTGGGGCCGTCCGTCGCGATGGCGCCCGCTTGCTGCAACAACGCAACAACAGCCGTATGACCCGCACTCTGCGCCAGCGACAGGGCCGTCGTGCCCAGCCGTGAACGGGCGTTGGCAGCGGCGCCGGCAGCCAGAAGAAGCTGTGCAGCGGCTGCGTCGCCACTTTCGGCGGCAACCATGAGGGCTGTGCGCCCGGTACCATCGGCCAGGTCCGGCTGCGCCCCCGCCGCCAGCAGCAGACCGGCGGCACGGTCACTGCCCTTGCCGACGGCCCTGATCAGGGGGGTGGTCACGCCACCACTGCTGTTGGCATCGGCGCCGGCCTGCAGCAGCCGGGCGACCATGTCCGGGTTGCCATCTGCATGCTCCAACATGGAGTAGCCACCGGTTGTGACGTCAGCATCCATGCCGGCCAGCAGAAACATCGCCAGGCCCGTTGTATCCCCCCTGGCGACGCATTCGGCAAAGGAACCGCGCTCATATCGGTAGCCCATGTCGATCAGTTCGCGCCGCGCCTGTTTGGGGGTCATGTCGCAGGCTGACAGCAGCAGGAGCAACAGAATTGTGCCGGTGATACGCATGTGCCGTTCTCCATTCGACAGCGTCATACGGACCGCCGAAAAAAGGGCATTGCAGTGGCTGGCGTCGAATTTACCCGCCTTGACGGAGTATGCCAGCGGGCATGTCAGGCCCGGTTCATGCGACCCAGCCGATAGGAGCACAGAGCTCTCGCTCAGGAAGGCCAGGCAACGCAGTGAATGGCGAAATCCTTCAGAGCGCCGCTCTTCACGATGATGGCGTCGGGTTGCAGGATGGTTGAGTACATCGTCAGCAGTGAGATCAGGTCGAGCAGGGATCGATAGCCGGACAGCCCTGACACATCGATGAAGATTTTCGTGAATTGCGGGCCAAGATCTGCGGCAGCGCGTACATCGAAGGCGTCGAGCACCTCGAAACGAATCCCTTCGTGTTCCTGGCGCGCTCGCTCGATACAGGCACCGCTTACGTCCGTGCCGATGACCTGCTTGCAGAACGGGGCGATCAGGACCGTTGTCGTGCCCCATTCGCAACCAATCTCCAGCACCGAATCCTCAGCGTTGACCCACTTGGTTATTGACGCCCGGTACTCGTCGACACCCCGGGTGGCGATGTATTTGGTCTTCAAACGGAACTGCTTGTCGTTGGCGATGGCTCAAGCTCCTGATATGTGCGGGGAGTGGGTCGTCGGTTTGCCGGGTGACATCGGCCGCTGAAGGGGTTACCGACGTGTGGAGAGTCCCACGGAGAGAGAGGGGGCAGCCAGCGTGTTACGCAGGTCGAGGCCCGTCATGGTG
>CALFPI010000392.1 GCA_937919035.1 uncultured Gemmatimonadaceae bacterium | reverse complement strand
AAGGGGAAGAACAGGCATTGAAGATCCGTGCCGAAACAGACCTGGAATCAACCAGCATTCGGGCCAGGGCCTATGAAGAGGCGCAGGGCACACGCGGAAAGGGCGATGCAGAAGCCCTGAGCATCTACGCGGCGGCGTACCGAAATGCCGCAGATTTCTACGAGTTCACGCGTACCCTCGAAGCCTATGAGACCTCCCTCGACGAGAAGACGATCCTGGTACAGCCCGCCGATACCGACTTCTTTCGTTTCCTGAAAGGTCGGTAAGTCGAGCCGGACCAGAGAGAAAACACATGCGGGTCGCCGTTACAGGCAATATGGGCAGCGGCAAATCAACCCTTGCCCGCATGCTGCAGGAACTGGGTGCAAGCCTCGTTGACGCAGATGCGCTGGCTCGCCGGGTTGTCGACGAGGATGCCGAAGTACAACGCGACCTTGTCGCCGCCTTCGGCAGTGACCTGGTTGACACCAACGGCGCACTTGATCGACGCGCACTGGCCCGCCGGGCCCTGACGGGTGCCGACGGGCGGCGCCAACTTGAGGGTATCATTCGCCCGCGCCTGGAGCCGATCCTGGCGGCAGAGCTGGCCGACGCCGAAACTGCGACCGCCATCGCTGTGTTCGACGCGCCTCTGGTATTTGAGTGGGGTATCCAACACTGGTTCGAGCGCATCTTCGTCGTCAGTACTGAGGCGGCAACTGCGGCATTGCGGGTCGCTGACAGTCGAGGCCTGGGGCCAGAGGAGGTGCATGAACGTCGCGCAGCACAAACCAGGATTCATGAGTACGCCGGGGACGTGGAGTTCGTGGACAACAATGGCAGCCTCATGGAACTTCGCTCGAAGGCCGAGGAAATCTGGTCGGACCTTGGCCGGACCTTGTCTTGCACGAGGGCAGAAAAAGAATGACTGAAGGCCCTCGCTCCACGCCCTTGCTCTCGCTGCACAAGTTGGCAGGTGCTCGCCTCGTCGACTTCGCCGGCTGGGAACTGCCCATCCAGTTTGACGGCATCCAGGTCGAACACCGAATCGTGCGTGAAAGTGTTGGTCTCTTTGATGTGAGCCACATGGGGCGTGTTTCGGTGAGCGGTACCGGCGCGGCAACGTTTCTCGACCGACTGTTGCCCTATGGCATCCAGCGGCTGACGACAGGGCGGATGGCTTATACGGTCCTGTGCAATGATGCCGGGGGGGCCATCGACGACCTCGCCGTATATAACCTTGCTGCGGACCACTACCTGCTTGTCATCAATGCCGCACGGTCTGCAGTGGATCTGGCGTGGATCCGCTCCCATCAACTGCGCACGGCCGTGCCGGATGTCGCCATCATCGAGAGAGTCGGCGAAGCGATGATCGCTGTGCAGGGACCTGACGCGGAAGCACTGGTTGCTGCCACAGTCTCCCCGGAGGCGCGTGACCTGGGGTTCTTTCGCTGTCTGCGGACCACGTCCGCCTATGGCGACTTGCTTGTCAGTCGCAGTGGCTACACGGGTGAGGACGGTTTCGAAATCATCTGCCCGGAGGCGACAGCCACGGATCTGTGGACCGACTTGTGTGCAGGCGGTGCGCGACCCGCTGGGCTTGCGGCACGAGACACACTTCGACTCGAAGCTGGTCTGTGCCTGTATGGAAACGAGTTGAGCGAACAGACGACGCCCCTTGAGGCGGGCCTCGGGTGGACTCTGGCCCTGGGCAAAGGCACAGACTTCCCCGGGAGAGATTCCCTGCGTCGCCAGCGGCAAGCTGGTGTGGAGCGACGCTTGGTTGGGTTGCGGTTGCTGGCGAAGGGCATTCCGCGGGCTCATCAGATCGTCGAGAACGCTGGGCGGGCCGTCGGCGAGGTGACCAGCGGGACGCATTCCCCGGTACTCAATTACGGAATCGCCATGGCCTACGTTGAAACGAGCCTCGGCGAGGCGGGGCAACAGCTTGAGATCTCCTCTCGCGGACGCAGTCTTGCCGCAGAAGTTGTGACCCTGCCTTTTGTACCGGCAAGGGCAAAACGGCGCGGCAAGAAGAAGACCTCAGAAGATGGAGGGACCAGGATTTGACCACACAGGAGGCTATCATAACGGGGGATCAGTTCTCCCAGCGGCATATCGGTCCTCGCCAGGCGGATGTCGACACCATGCTGCATACCCTCACTCTGGGTAGCCTGGACGAACTGGTGGACAAGGCCGTTCCAGCTGCCATCCGGACGCAGCATCCCCTGGACCTGCCGGAGGCTGTTACGGAGTACGAGCTTCTGGGGATGATGCGCCACATGGCTGCTGACAATGGGGCATGGCGCTCCTTTATCGGTATGGGGTATCACGGCTGCATCACGCCTCCTGTGATCCAGCGGAATGTGCTGGAGAACCCGGCCTGGTACACGCAGTACACACCCTATCAGTCCGAGATCGCCCAGGGGCGGCTCGAAGCGCTGCTCAACTTCCAGACGGCGATCATCGACCTTACGGGCCTGCCCATCGCCAATGCCTCATTGCTGGATGAAGCGACGGCTGCCGCCGAAGCCATGGCCATGCTACATGCTGCCCAGGGCCGCGGGAACCGTGCGAGTCGGTTTTTTGTTGACGCCGGCTGTCACCCGCAGACGATCTCTGTTGTAGCGACGCGGGCACGCTGGCGCCGCTGGGAGATCATTGTTGGTGACGCCGAGAGCGTTCCCCTGGAGGGCGAAGGATTCTTTGGCGCGCTGCTGCAATATCCAACCAGCGAAGGGTCTGTCGAAAAGGGACTTGCCACTTTCTGCCGCCGCGCACACGAGGCGGGAGTCCCCGTCGCTGTCGCTGCTGATCCCTTGGCCTTGACGCTGCTGCAGTCGCCCGGGGAACTCGGCGCCGACGTCGCCGTGGGCAGTATGCAGCGATACGGCATGCCCATGGGATTTGGTGGTCCCCATGCTGCCTATTTCGCCACCCGTGAAGAGTATCGTCGCCTCATGCCGGGACGCATTATCGGCGTGGCTCGTGATGTTCGCGGGCGTCCGGCTCTGCGCATGGCCCTGCAGACCCGTGAACAGCACATCCGCCGCGAAAAGGCGACCAGTAACATCTGTACCGCAGAGGTGCTTCCCGCGGTCGTGGCTGCTTTCTATGCCATTTATCATGGGCCGCTGGGGTTGCGGGCTATTGCGGAACGGGTCCATATGCTGACGGTGTCCCTGGCGGCGGGGGCGGCGGCGGCTGGTCTCACGGCGGCGCACGATTGTTACTTCGACACGCTGTCTCTGCGCGCCGACAAGGACAGGGTGGATGCCATTTTCGCTCGCGCCAAGGCGGCGCAAGTGAACCTGCGCCGACTTGGACCCGATCGTTTCGCTATCACTCTCGACGAGTCCACCGGTGATCGCGACGTGGCAGACCTGCTCGCCATTCTTGGCGCCGCGCGGGAGGCGTTGACTAGAGGCAGCACGATCGGTGATGACGTGCGGCGCTCGAGCCCCTACCTGACGCATGAGGTCTTTCATCGCTACCACTCCGAAACGGAGATGCTGCGTTACATGCGCCGCCTCGATGCCCGCGACCTGTCATTGACGACCTCGATGATCCCTCTGGGTTCATGCACGATGAAGCTGAATGCGACCATTGAGATGATGCCAATCACGTGGCCAGGGTTCGCTTCGCCTCATCCTTTCGCGCCGCTGTCGCAGAATCCCGGGTATGTCCGCGTATTCGATGAACTTGAATCGATGCTGGCAGAGATCACCGGGATGTATGCTGTTTCCCTGCAGCCGAATGCAGGATCCCAGGGCGAGTACGCTGGATTGCTTGCGATCCGGCGCTTCCATGAAAAGCAAGGGGAAGAGCACCGCAACATATGTCTCATCCCTGCCTCCGCGCACGGCACCAATCCTGCAAGTGCCGTCATGGCCGGTCTTGATGTTGTTGTTGTGGGCTGTGATGATGCGGGCAATATCGACCTCGAGGACCTGCGCAAACGAGCCGCAGCCGCAGGCCGCCAACTGGCGGCCTTGATGGTGACCTACCCTTCGACCCACGGTGTTTTCGAGGAAGAGATCCGAACCATCTGCGCCGCGATCCATGACCAGGGGGGCCTGGTCTACATGGATGGTGCGAACATGAATGCTATGGTCGGCCTCTGTCGACCGGGAGAATTCGGCGTCGATGTCTGCCACTTAAACCTGCACAAGACCTTCTGTATTCCACACGGTGGTGGCGGACCCGGCATGGGCCCTATCGCTGTGAGCCAGGCGCTGGCGCCATTTCTTCCCGGGCATCCTCTGGCAGATGATCTGCCATCTCCTCCGGCAGGGGAGAGAGCTGGCGGAGATGGCGCCGTAGCGGGCGCCCCCTATAGCAGTGCGGTGATTCTGCTTATATCCTGGGCCTATCTGCGGCTTATGGGACCGGAAGGCCTGACTCGAGCCACACAAGTGGCGATCCTCAATGCCAACTACGTCGCCAAGCGGCTGCATGAGCACTTTCCTGTACTGTACCGCGGGCGGGGCGGCCTGGTGGCGCACGAGGCAATCTGTGACCTGCGGGGCTACAAGAAGACAGCAGGTATCGAGGTTGATGACGTGGCGAAGCGCTTGATGGACTATGGTTTCCATGCACCCACCGTGCACTTTCCGGTACCCGGCACGGTTATGATCGAACCCACGGAGAGCGAGTCTCTGGCAGAACTCGATCGTTTCTGTACTGCCATGATCTCGATTCGCGGTGAAATCGCCAGGATTGAGAGCGGGGAACAGGATCGCGAGGACAACCCGCTGAAGCAGGCGCCACATACGGTCGAGGACATCGTCGCCGATGAATGGCTGCGGTCCTACTCGCGGGAAACGGCCGTGCGGCCGGCGCCCTGGCTTCGGGAGCATAAGTTCTGGCCCGCAGTGGGCCGTATCGACAATGCCTTCGGCGACCGTCAACTTGTCTGTCAGTGTTTACCCGTCGAAGCCTACGCCAACGACACGGAACAGGAAAACCAAACATGAGTAAACGACGCGCTCTCGTTACCGGGATCACCGGTCAGGACGGATCGTATCTGGCTGAATTTCTGTTGCAGAAGGGCTACGAGGTCTACGGACTGATCCGGCGCTCGAGCACGGTGAACTTCGAGCGTATTCGACATTTCCAGGATGATGTCCAGCTGCTTTCCGGTGATCTCCTTGATCAGAACTCGCTGATGTTTGCGCTGCAGCAGGCGCGGCCGCACGAGGTCTACAATCTTGGGGCGCAGTCTTTTGTTCCCGCATCCTGGGAGCAGCCGCTGCTCACAGGGGAGATCACGGCCCTGGGTGTTACCAGACTCCTGGAAGCGATCCGCTCAACAGACCCGAAGATCCGTTTCTATCAGGCGTCGACGTCCGAGTTGTTTGGTAAAGTTCAGGAGTCACCACAATCAGAGACGACACCCTTCTACCCACGTAGTCCCTATGGTGTGTCGAAGGTCTACGGACATTGGATCACCATCAATTACCGCGAGTCGTACGATATGTACGCCTGCAACGGAATTCTGTTCAACCACGAATCACCCCGCCGGGGACTTGAATTCGTCACCCGCAAGATTACCAACGGGGTGGCACGGATCAAGGCCGGCAGAGACAGCCATCTGGCACTCGGCAACCTCGACGCCCGTCGCGACTGGGGATTTGCCGGAGATTTCGTGCGCGCCATGTGGTTGATGTTGCAGCAGGATACCCCGGACGATTTTGTCATCGCTACCGGTGTCGATCGCACCATACGTGAATTCTGTGAAGTCGCATTCGGCTGCGTGGATCTCGACTGGGAGCAGCACGTCAAGGTGGACGAGCGTTTCCTGCGGCCAGCTGAGGTCGAGGTCCTGCGCGGCGATCCATCAAAAGCGAAACGCGTCCTTGGCTGGGCACCGGAAGTCACGTTTGAGGAGATGGTGCGCCTCATGGTCGAACGAGACATGGATCTGGTGTCGCGCGACGTGTGAGGATCTGCCTCCTCCTTATCTGCATCATGGACTTTGCCAGCTGTGGTTCGGGCATCCCCGAAGTTGCGACCAGCGCGCAAATCCGTGCTGCCCTGTCGCTGCCGCAGTTCCGCGCCTCGTCCATGGCGCCGCGGCTCGAGAAAAGCTGGCGCCGCCGCGATGCCGTCCTTGAGCGTGTTGTCTTTCAGGGGCGCAGGCAGCAAGCCATTCCAGCGCTCATCGGCTACTCCGACATGGCGCGCGCGCGGCCGTTGCCGGTGATCCTTTGTATGCCCGGCTCTCCCAATCGCAAAGAGGACCTTGTCGAACCAGTCGACCTGCTGACGCGGTGGGCACAGGAGGGCTTTTTCGTGATCAGTATCGATCGTCCCTACCACGGGGATCGTCCGGGGAACCGGGAGCAGGCGATCCGCGAGAAATGGCTGCCGCGCGTTCTGGGGGAGTACGTTTACGACCTCATGCGGGCACTTGACTATGCAGCGACCCGTCCCGAGGCTGATATGTCCCGCGTCGGCATGCTGGGTCTCAGCATGGGGGGGATGGAATCGCTGTTGCTGGCTGCCGTGGACGAGCGCGTGGGTTGCATTGTCTCCGTTTCGGGTCAGTTGAGCTGGCAGGATGTATTCACCACCGACAGTTGGAAGCTGATATTCACCGGGCTCCCCCTGGCCGATCAACTGCGCGCCACCCGCGCGTCCGGCCCTGCCGTGTTCGCAGCCTTTCTGCAGCATATGCCGGAACTGGCGGTGCTCGATGCGCCGGCGATCTCCGCCTCCCTTGCCCCCCGACCCTTGCTGTTGATGACGGGGGAAAGAGATCCCTATGTCACGCCAGCTGCCACGCGGCGTACGCACGCCGCCGCCGTGCCTGCCTATGGCGCGCTCTCTGACAGGCTGGAGATGTGGATTGCCCCCGACGTTGGGCACGCCTTCTCGAGGAACATGCAAACTCGAGCCCTCGCCTGGTTCCGCAGGTGGCTATTGGCAGATCCGCAGAACTGAGCCTGTCAGGGCTCTGAGCCCACGCGGTTTCAGTTCAGTTTCGAACTGCGCCCGGAAAACTTCTTGATCTGTCCGCAGATCCGGTGCAGAACAGCAGCGTCGCGGCGTTCGAGGGGAGCGCGCGACAGGAAGCGACGGAGCACGCGCTCGAAGTTGCGCACATCACTGTTGAAGGGGGTGAAACCGATCGTGTCCAGTGCTGTCAGAATGTGGTGGACGACGTGATTCGTTCCGGCCACCGTTGCCAGGGGCGGGCCCTCCGAGCGTTGCGCCGGCGCGCCGAGGCGACGGAAGAGTTCATAGGCGACCAGCAGCACGGCATGTGACAGATTGAAGGAAGGGTGGGGCACAGCGGAGGGAATGCGAATCAGCTGCTGACAGCGCAGCAACTCCTCTCGTGACAGACCGTCTTTTTCGCGACCGAAGATGACAGCGACTCGATGGCCCTCGGCAGCTACGGCAGCGCTTTCGTGGAGCACGGGACGGTAGTCGTTGTCAATGACCCGGAAACGACCGTCACGGTGGGTCGTGCCGATCACGAGATGACAATCATCGATCGCTTCATCCAGAGACCCAACCACACGGACCCCATCCAGCAGGTCGGTGGCACCGTGCGCCATCCAATCCGTCTCGTCGATGCGCCATACCCCGGGATTGACCAGAACCCAATCATGGAAGCCGGTGTTCTTCAGAACACGAGCCACCGAACCAATGTTTCCGGGGGAGGCGGGCTCAACAAGCACGATGCGGATTCGATCTGTTGGCGTTTCACTCAATTTCACCTGCTCTTTATCTTGCGG
>CALFPI010000391.1 GCA_937919035.1 uncultured Gemmatimonadaceae bacterium | reverse complement strand
CACCGAGAAATCACATCCTGTGGCTGTTTGGAACATGCTTTCTACGTCGCGTCCGATCCAGCCCTCATCGATATTGGCGGCCGTCTCGACGATACCCCGGCGCACGACGGCAGGAAACCCGGCGCCCACCGTCTCCTTCCAGTTGAAGTGCTGCACGACTCTGGCGACGGTATTCGTGACCGATTCGGGCGTGGCTGGATGCGGCGTATCCAAACGGAAACGCTCCCCTGCCAGCTCTCCCCGCTCGGCGTCGACGATACCACCTTTGATGCCTGTACCCCCGACATCGATCCCGAGTAGTTCCATCGGTCAGGCAGCCAGTCCCTTGAGTGCCTCTTCGTACGACTCGTACCGTTCACCTTCTGTCTCTTCCGGGTCGACCAATTTGAGCCAGAGCGCACTGTCCTTACGATCCCCGCTCAACTGACGTCGGCTGCCGAGATTCGATGGGTCGGTGCCGTTCCAGACCACCTTGCCATCCTGCATATAGATGAACTGCCCACGATACTGGTCGACATACTGCCTTGCCTGCTCCCGGTAGATCAGTCCCTGCTCGCAGGTTGTTCTGCGCCAGTTGGCCACGGTTTCTGCCGTATCGGTCTCGATGGAATCAAATTCGGCCAACGGCCCGATCACCTCACTGGCAAAATCGATCTCGTTGTCGATATCCACCGAACCATAGCCGCGCCTTGCAGCAATGAGAATATGATTCAAGTCCCGTTTGAACGGCGGCGTCGGCCAGTCTGAGTTCGGGTCATGGCCCATGAGTCGCATGCCGCAGGCGTCGGTGGCAACGGAGTTGTCCCCCGCCAGAATCGCGTTCGTGATACGCCCCACCCCGTCCCATTCACGTCCCCATTGACTGGTAAGGGCCTCAACGATGTTGAGGCACGGATCGGTGATCATCGCCAGATCCGGCAGCACATAGGAGAGACGGATGAGATGGTGGTAGTAGGACCGCGTGCGCCCCTGAGGCGGGATCATTGGTGGCAGACCGAAGAGATTCTTCGTTGTCAGCGTGATACCCATAAAGGCATGGTTCTTCATCTTGGCAATGGAGACAAACTCATCGGACTCGTCAAAGACGGAGTTCAGCACATAGCGATCGAACATACATCCGCCACCCGGAACTTCGTAGGTCTTGAAGGGGGGCAGGTTTGAGTCCACGAATTCGACGTCAAACTCCTCAAGGATGTGCCGATAGTTGAAGTCTTCCGGCGTCACGCCACCATTGCCGTAGGGGTATGTGTCTGTCGCCACAAGAGCCGCTGTCGTGCGCTCACGCAGCAGACGCAGGAAGGCCCGCGCGAAAGCATCATCTACCAGTTCGCGCCGCCGTCCCGCAAAGTAGGCAACACGCTGCTGGGGTTTGGTCATGTTGAACTTCATCACGATGCGTTTGGCTTTCTCCAACCGCTCCCACGAGCGTGTCAACGGATCCGTCGTCCGTCGCAGCACTTCGTATATCTCATCCTCGGTGGCACGATGGTCGCAGTAGGAGGCGCGAACTCGGTAGGCACGTTCCGGCATTGTAGACCTCTTGTAGGTGGTTGATATCAAAATCAGTTGATGACTGCAGCCTGGACGGCGGTGGCCACTCTGTGCAGCGGCGCTCCCGGACGTGTCGTGAAGATGGCACAGGCGAGCCCGCTTTCCGGATCAGCGCCGACCAGGGTACCGGTGGCACCACCGTGCGAGAACGACTCGGCCGAGGCAAGATCTCCCCATGCCCCCAGGCGCCAGCCAAGGCCCCAGCATTGCGGCCGGTGCTCGGACGCGAGTCCGGACATACGTGTAGTGCGGTCGCTGATCATGACCCGGTTCGTAAGCGTTCCGAGGACTCTGCCATCCTGCAGAACTCCCCCGCTCAGGGTCGCCCACAGCAACCGGGTCAGGTCATCGACCGTGGAAAACATGCCTCCCCACGGGGCACCCAGACATTGCCAGTAGCTCGTGTTCCAGTGGTAGTCTGTACCAATCTGTTCTTGCGGCAGCACGACATCGGCCGCTCGTGACGCCAGGTCCGCACGAATCCCCAGAGATGTGGATGCCATCGCCAGCGGGGCAAAAATATGATCGGCCATCACCTGCCGGAGCGGCTGGCCGGTAATCCTCTCAACGATCTCCCCAGCCAACAGCGTGCCCATGCTCTGATAGCTGACCTGGGTGCCGGCGGCAAACAGCAATTCACATCTGCAGACATCTTTGACGAAGTCTGCCAGGGGCGCATGGCGAGCCCGCAGCGCCTCATTCTGGGGCAACATATCAGGCAGCCCGGAAGTGTGCGTCAACAGGTGTTCGACGCGGATGCGGTCACGGTCGAGGCCCTGGATTACACCCGTGAACTCCGGGATGTGCGCATGGACCGGATCAGCGAGTGACAGCAATCCGCGTTCGACGAGTTGCAGCACTGCAATAGCCGTCACCGGCTTTGTCACAGAGGCAACGAGGAACAGGCTGTCGTGCGCCATTGATTGTTGCTGATCCCCATGAGCGGCGACGCCGAAGGCTCGCGACTCCAGCAGCACGCCACGACGCGCCACGACAATCGCTGATCCGGGGACAGAGCCATCCTGCGCCCATCGTTCGAGCAGATGCCAGGCGACTTCGAGGCGAGCTTCGTCGAGACCGGCTTCGGCGGCTGTGCCACGCCGCAGCGTGGCGCTTGGGTCAGATTCCGGCATCCTCACCCAGGGCGCCGACGGCCCGTTCAAGAGCAACAATCGCTACCGCCTGATCGCGACGGGCTCGTGCATACTCAGATTCGGCCTGCAACAGGGTGAGTTGTGCATCGAGGACCTCCAGTTGCGTGCCGGCCCCCGTCCGATAGCGGGCATCCGCATCCTCGAGCCCCAGCCGCGCCTGGCCGACAGAGCCTTCTCTCGCCCGCAACCGTTGACCTGCGGCGTCGACGTCCATCCAGGCTCGTTGGACTTCGTGCTTGATGGTGCGGTCGAGCTGATCGGCCTGCAGAAGAATTCGACGCCGTGCCTCGCGCGCCTGGGCCACGCGGGCGCGGCTACGCATTCCGTCAAACAGGGGCACCTGCAGCGACAATCCCGTGGACCAACTGCGACGCCACTCGTCACCGTCACTGAAACCGGTGAAAGCGTCATTCTGGAACTGCATCTGTCCCACGGCGACGAGATCGAGGCGCGGACGTGTTCCGGCCCTGGCGACACGTTCATCGCCAAGATTGCTCTCGACAAGGGCCCGGACCTGTCGACGCTCTGGTCGGCGCTGCATGGCTTGCTGGATGGCTTCCTCAACAGATCCTATCGAGGGAAGCATCGATGTTTCGCGGAAACTGGCCCGGACCGAGACCTCCTGAGACAATTCGATGCCGACAACATCCTTCAGGTCCAGACCAGCCAGCGTAAGATTGTGAACGGTCTCGATGGAGTCAGACTCGGCGGCCGCCACCTGAACGTCGGCACGAGTCCACTCAAAGCGAGTCACTCGGCCTGCCTGGCGCAGGGCCTCAACCTGCTGCCGGTTGGCTCGCGCCCGATGCAGAGCAAGGCTGCGCACGCGCACCAACTCTTCTGCCAGCAGGTAGTCATAGAGAGCCGTCTCGACCCGTGCGACGATCGCCTGTCGCAGTTGCCGTTCCGTTTCCTCTGCCACTGTGACACGGCTGCGTGTCGATTGCAGCGCCCCACTCACCTGTCCTCCGGTATACAGTGGCTGGCTCAGGCGCAGCAGGCCAGCCACTTCATTGTCACTGCCGATCTTGACCGCGTTGTCATTGAACAGAATGCTGGGCAACAGCCAGTTGCGTGTGTAATCGAACCGCGCGGACAGATCGGGCAGACCATCGGCTCGCGATTCGCGCACACGATTGACGGCTGTCGTGGCATCGGAGCGGGCCATCCCCAGCGACTCATTCTGCTCCATGGCGAGCTGCACGGCAGTGGCCTGGGTCAACACAAAAGCCGGCTCACTGGCGAAAAGACCGCCCGGTATGATCCAGAGGCTGGTGGCAAGCGTTACAAGGCCTGAGCGCAGGCAGTGAGTCAACGGCGTCAATCCTTCTTGATGTAGTTTGAGAGTCCTATTGTAATTCAAGAGGCTTGATGGTCTTTTCGTCAATCTCT
>CALFPI010000390.1 GCA_937919035.1 uncultured Gemmatimonadaceae bacterium | reverse complement strand
CAGGAACTGGAGGCGGCGGGCCTTGGCATGGCACGCGAAGTCCTGTCAGGTCGCACCGCGGCAATCCCGCTCGATGCCGAGCAACTGCATATCGATCACGTCTTGCATCGACTGCCCTACACCGAACTGCCGAGCCGCGAGCAATTGCTCGCCGAGATCGACAGTGAGGACCCACGTGCCCGGGACTGGTCGGCTGCCATGCTCCAGCGGCTCGATGCAGGGGGACTCGCCGATGCCAGTCCCCACGAAGTGCAGGTGCTGCAACTGAACCCGAAGTTTCGGGTCGTGTTCCTCGGCGGCGAAGTACTGTCGGAGATCGGGCTGCACATCAAACAGGAACTGGCGCCGGCAACAACGATCACTGTCGCCTACGCCAATGGCCTCATCGCCTACATCCCGAGTGCCAACGCCTATCCTCTCGGGGGCTACGAGGTCAGCGGCTCGCACCGCTACTTCCTCCGCCCCGCACCCTTTACGGCAGCTTGTGAGGAGCTCATCGTCGAAACCGTTGGCCGTCTTCTCGAGCGCCTCGGATAACGGGCAGGCAACCCATGAACTTCGACCGTAACACCTGGCGATTCGACTGCCAACCAACATTGACGGACTCGCAGGTTCTCGACTTCTGTCGTGAAGGGTATCTGTTCCTGCACGGGGTGGTCCCTCAGCAGATCAACGAGAAGACCTGCGCCTATCTCGAAGGCAGACTACCGCCCCATCCGGGCTGGCTGCCGCCAGGCTGGTCGGCCCAGGACATCGAGCGCGTACGCCAGTCCCACGAGCCCAGTACGATCTTTCTCGAGGACTGGTTTATTGAGCATGTGCTGCTCAATGAACACCTGGCCGGGGCCATGCGATCGCTGTTGGGCGCCCACGTTGGTTTGCCCGTCCTGGCCAGTCACCACGCCACGGAGTGTCCCCAGGGCCCACAGGGCTGGCATCATGATGCCGACCACCTCTTCGGCCCGGAGCTGGAGTTCCTTGAAGTCTTTTACTTCCCGCAGGATACCCCTGCCGAACTGGGCCCCACGGAGATCGCACCGGGCACACACATCGGCCATCACAGCCGTGACATCGATGCGCCCGGCTTACTCGCAGCGGGACCGGCGGGCACTCTCGGGATCCACCATCAGAGCATTCTGCACAGGCGAGGGGCGTCCACTGCGACGGGTATGCGCCACATGCTCAAGTACAACTACTGGCGCACGACGCCGCCGGTGAAGGATTGGCTGGATGAGCCCGGTTTTGACCCGGCAACGGCCAACTATGGTGGGCACAACCAGGCGCGCTTTGCCGCTCACATGTTCTACTGGCTGCATGGCAAGGGTGATGCCTACCGGATCATCGGGGGGCAAGCCTGGCCGTGGCGCTCCGACCAGCAGATCGGCCCCTCGTACGGCTACGGTCGGACCCAGGGGTATCTGCCTGACTGGCGCCGCAACAACCCCGACGGCTACGCCCGCTGAAGACCGGCGCTACCCTCTCCTGGGTGCAGGCCCGTCCCCTGCTTGAGGCACGTCGCCTCGACACGACACTGATCGACCTCGGCACGACACGGATCGATACGAGCGCCGACCTGGGATACAGCAGAACAACGGCTCAGTACGATGATGAGGGGGTCATCTTTGCTTCTGGCGCACGGGCATCGTGGCCCGCACTGGAGCACATCGCCACGGATGACAGTGGTTGCTATGAGGTCCTTGGTGACCACACGGAGCGGATTCAGCAGATGTCGACCTGGAGCGGCCGTCTCGCGAGCCTCTATCCGACGACGGGACCGCCAGCGTTGCTGCTTTCAGGCACGCTCATGCATCGGATCAAAGGCATTCATCCGGGACAGGACACACAGAGAAAACTGCAGCCCCTCGGGCGCCTCGCCGGGGTTCGGGTGCTGGATACGGCGACCGGTCTCGGCTACACCGCCATCGATGCGGCCCGCGCCGGTGCCCGCGTCGTCACCGTCGAATGGGATCCGGCGGTCATCGACATCGAGCGGCGAAATCCGTGGTCGGCAGAGCTGTTCGCGTGTGAGATGATTGAGCGGCACCAGGGCGACGTGGCGGAAGTCATCGACAGCTTCGAGGCGGCTGCCTTCGATCGCATCCTGCACGATCCCCCGGTCTTTGCACTGGCAGGCGACCTCTACGGTGGTGCCTTCTACCGGCAGTTGCGCCGGGTACTGGCCCGCAGGGGTCGGCTGTTCCACTACATCGGCAACCTCGAAAGCCCGTCCGGTGCGCGCGTCTCTCGCGGCGTAGCGCGGCGCCTGGCAGAGGCCGGCTTCGAGGATGTCCGCCTGCAACCCGATGCCTTTGGTATCAGTGCCCGGGGCTGATCGCTCCGGTTGACCGCTCTGGCTCGCCCTCTGCTGAAGATCTACGCTAGAAGACCTTGACCTCAAAATATCTCTTGGGTTGCTGGCGGATGTCGTTGGCCAGCAGAGTGAAAGCGTCTGCCGCCTGCTTCACACTCGCTGCTGCTGCCGCGACTTCCTCGTAGAGCTTCTCGTCACTGCTGAGACGCCCCAGAGTACCCTCCCCGCGATCGACCCGTCCAAGGATGTTGTCGGCCGACACGGCGGAGCGGCCAAAGGCATCGGCAATCGTGTCGAGCCGGCTCACAAGGGCCGCCATCTGCCGCAAGGTGGCCTCGATTTCGACGCCGGTGACGGTAGTCTCCACGGCCTGCGCCGAGCGCCGCAGGCTCTGCGCCAGTGCTTCGAGTTCACCCCGCTGCTGCCCCGCCGTCTGAGCCAGGTCGCGCAGCAGCAAGCGCAGATCCTGCCCGCCCTCGTGCACATTGCTGATGGTTTTCTCGTCGAGCAGCCGCTGTATGCGGTCCAGTGCCTGCGTCGCTTCCTCCTGCAGGGCACCTGCCTGATCGAATACGCCCTGTTGGATCTCCCCCGAAAGTGTGTCGTTCCAACCGGCGGTGCTTGCTGCCGTGCCAGGGACAACATTGGCAACCATACCGCCGATGAGTCCACTGGAGCGCAGTTCCACGTGGGAGTCGGACGGGATCGGGTAGATGCCATCGATCTCGAGATCAACCAGGACCCCTTGCGCGCCGATCTGGAATTTCGTCACTCGGCCGATGTTGACACCGCGCATCTGCACGGGGTCACCACGGCGAATCCCGCCGGCGTCCGGGACGACCGTGAGCACGACGTAGCGTCCGCGGAACAGGGCCGCATCTGTCAGACTGAACAGTGCCAGCAGCGCCGAGGCGATGCCGAGGATGACGAAAACACCAACCCACAACTCTCGATTGCGGCCCCTGGATGCTGGCAGATTGGGCAGCGGTCTGTCTGTCACGAGACCTCCATGATCTCTGCCGCCCGAACGGCGGCAGCCTGACGATTGGCGAAGGCTTGTACCGCAGGGTCGTCACTGGCACGAAAGGCGTCGGGCGTGCCGACGAAGTGCAGCTTGCCCTCTTGCAGCAAGGCGATCCGCGCGGAGATTTCAAAAGCCTGTTGAATGTCGTGGGTGACAACAACCGAGGTGACCTGCATACGTCGTTGAATATCCTTGATAAGCAGGGTGATGACCGCACTGTTCACGGGGTCAAGTCCGGTGGATGGTTCGTCATACAGCAGGATCTGGGGCCGACCGATGATCGCCCGCGCCAGACCAACACGCTTGCGCATGCCCCCCGACAGCGACGCCGGGAGTTCGCCCAGGATCTCAGAGGGTTCGAGATTCACCGCATCCAGAGCAGCACAGACCTTGGCCAGCACCGGGGGCGAATGACAGCGGCGGGCCTCATCATCCGGCAGGCCCTGGCTGACGTTCTGGCAGACCGTCATGGAGTCAAACAATGCGGCATTCTGGAATACGTAGCCAACTTTGCGGCGAATGCTCTCCAGCTGCCGTCGCGTCGCCTGGAACACGGCTTCGCCATCGACGAACACGTCTCCCTGGTCCGGTTCCAGCAGGCCATTGGTCATCTTGAGCAGCACACTCTTGCCGGTCCCCGATGGCCCGACGATGGACAGACACTCGCCGGTCTCGATGGTCAGGCTGACACCTTCCAGCACCGGCGTGTCGTCGAAAGCCTTGTGTACGTCACGATATTCGATCACGGGCGGCTCAATTGAGGAACAACGGCGGGAAGAGGGCGTCGATGACCAGAATCGTGACGATCATCATCACCACCGCCGCCGTCGTCGCTCGACCGACGCCCTCGGCGCCACCGTGGGTGCGAAGTCCCATATGACAGGCGATCAGGGGAATCACGATACCGAAGGACAGACCCTTGCTGAGCGAATACAGCAGATCCCAATTGTGCCAGAAAAGGCGCGCGCCGTAAAGGAAGGACTCTGGCCCGAGACCAACGGTGGAACGGGACGCCACCAGGCCGGAGAACAGACCCACTGTATTTGCCAGGGCCACCAGCACGGGCATGGAGATCACGCCGGCGATCATCCTCGGCGCTGCCAGCAC
The DNA here is from genome assembly GCA_937919035.1 of uncultured Gemmatimonadaceae bacterium. Lineage (GTDB taxonomy): Bacteria > Latescibacterota > UBA2968 > UBA8231 > UBA8231 > UBA8231. The sequence goes on along the minus strand of CALFPI010000390.1, from coordinate 1,816 downwards.
CGCGACCGGGTCACGTCCGAGGGAGGACAGCGCGTCGATCTGCTCGGAGACGCGCATGGTCCCGAGTTCGGCCGTGATTCGGGCACCAACGCGACCGATAAAGACGAAAGCAGTGATCACCGGTCCCAACTCGAGAATGACGCTCGAAGTGACGACACTGCCCAGAACGTAGAGCGGCACAGACCCGGTAAACTGGTAACCGCCTTGTTGCGAGGTCACGAGGCCGGAAAGCATACCCGTAACGAAGACCAGTGGCACGCTGCGAACGCCGACGGCGTAGCACTGCTCGAAAATCTCACGCAGCGATACACGGCCGCAGAACAGCGCCTCCAGTACATGCCACGACAGAATCGCCAGGGCCCCGAAGTCACGGGCAATAGACTCGGACCGGCGGCCCACAAGACGCAGGATTCCCTGCGCACCACGGCGAACAACTACCACCATTTGCTGACGCCCTTCCCCGCTGACGGTCCCTCTGACGTTCTGCTGGATTGACGATCCAGCTCTCGGGCCGGTTCCGCCACCCCGGAATGTACAACTCCGGGCGAGACGCGCTCGGTCCGTTTGACCGCGAGGGCCCACTTCGGCTAGGGTTCTGATAACAAAGGAGTTCATCGGTATGACATCACGCGAACGTGTGCTGACTACTCTGGCACGGCAGGAACCGGACCGCGTCCCGATCAATTACAGTGCCAACCCAGGCATCGACGCCCGGCTGAAGCAGCATTTCCACCTGGCAGCAGGTGATTCCGAAGGCTTGAAGCGAACCCTCGGCGTCGACTTCCGCGAGGTTCGAGCCGCCTATGTGGGCCCACCACTGCACGCTGACATCCCCGACCGCCAGGTCGATCCCTTGTGGGGCAAACGGACGCGCTGGATCGAGCATGACAGTGGCGGCTACTGGGATTACTGTGACTTTCCTCTGCAGACGGCGACAGAGGCCGATATCGCCGCCTGGCCGAGCCCTTCAGCCGACGACTACGACTATCAGGCCTTCGCCGCTGCTGCCCAATGCCGGCATGACGAACAGGTCGCCGTGTTCCTCGGCAATCCCGGCCTCGGCGACATCATCAACAGCAATGGCATGGTCCGCTCCATGGAACAGGTCCTCGTCGATCTGGCCCTCGACGATCCGGCGGGACTGGCGCTCATCGACCGCAAGGTGGAGCACGAGCTGGCTGTGACCCGACGTTGCCTTGAGGTGGCTGGTGAGAACATCGATTTCATCTGGCTGGGCGAGGACCTGGGCACACAGAGGGGCCCGTTGCTGTCTCTCGAGATGTACCGGCGCCACATTCGGCCACGTCATGCGCGCTACGTCGACCTGGCGACCGAATTCGGCAAGCCCGTCATGATCCATACCTGCGGCTCCAGCAGCTGGGCCTACGATGATTTCATCGATATGGGTGTTGCTGCCGTCGATACGCTGCAGCCCGAAGCGAAAGACATGGAGCCGGCGTTTCTGAAGTCTCGATACGGCGAGCACCTCGCCTTCCACGGCTGTATCAGCACCGCCGGTCCTGTCGCCTACGGCACCGTGGACGAAGTCATCAGCGTGTGTCAGCAGACCCTGGAAACGATGATGCCAGGCGGGGGCTACTGCTTCGCGCCGACCCACCAATTGCAGGATAACTCGCCCGTGGAAAACGTCGTCGCCATGTACGACGCCGTCCTCAGGTTCGGGCGCTACGACTGAGGCGTCGCCGCCTTAATCGAATACCAGGTAGCCGAAACGATCCGGCCGCAGAGCGCTGCCGTACGTGGGCACCCATTGGCCGTACTCCGAGGCGTTGGCGATTCGAATGCGAGCCAGATT
>CALFPI010000389.1 GCA_937919035.1 uncultured Gemmatimonadaceae bacterium | reverse complement strand
GGGAATGTTGCCGTCCCCATCAAGCTCTTAAGCAATTGATTTGTAATGGCGATCCCGGCAGGACTCGAACCTGCGACCCTCTGCTTAGAAGGCAGATGCTCTATCCAGCTGAGCTATGGGCACCACACCGCCACAAATCAGCGGGTGAAACATCTAAGATAAGGCGCGTCCGAAGAACATGGCAACACTTGGCCTCTACAGCACGGCCCGCCACGGCAACGGCGGAATATCTGAACAGAAAGGGCCCCCCGGGAATCTCCGACGGGGCCCTTTTCTGTTTACAGTGGTCGGGGTGCTCGGATTCGAACCGAGGACCCCCTGCTCCCAAAGCAGGTGCGCTAACCGGACTGCGCTACACCCCGAGCCTGTTGCCGTGCCGTGTTGATCTGAACCCGCAACGTATCCGTTGCCTGTCGTGCCGCCTCAGCGAAATCGCCACCGCTGGAAGCGAAGATGATGGAACGTGAAGCATTGATCAGCAACCCGGCCCCGTCTGCCCGTAGTCCATCACGCACAGCCCCGGCCAGATCACCCCCCTGGCTGCCGACACCCGGAACAAGGAATGGAAGGCTCGGAGCCAATCGACGCAAATGAGCCATGCTACCGGCCTGGGTCGCGCCGACGACGATGCCGCAGTTGTCGTGTGCCACATTCCACTCGAGCGTCTTGCGGGCTACGTGTTCGTACAGGGGGGCGCCCGCGATCGACAGTCGCTGAAAATCAGCGGCGCTCGGGTTGGACGTGTGACAGAGGACAAAGACGCCGCGGTCGCTGTAGTCGAGGAAGGGAGCCATGGCATCACTGCCCATGTACGGATTGACGACGATCGCGTCGGCACCCAACTCGGTGAAGGCCATGTGCGCCCAACGCTCTGCGGTGCTGCCGATGTCACCGACCTTGCAGTCGAGCAGGACCGGCACATCATCGGGCACGGCATCGATCGTCTTCTGCAGAGCGTCGAGTCCACGAGCGCCAAAAGCGCCGTAGAACGGAAAGTTGGGCTTGTAGCAACAGGCCAGATCTGCGGTGGCTTCAATGAGGCGGCAATTGAACTCGACGATCCCCTCAGCATCGCGGGAGATGCCTTGCGGCAGGCTCTCGGGAACAGGGTCGAGGCCGACACATACCAGGGAGTCGTGCCGTTCGACGGCGCCAGCGAGTTGCTCGGCGAAAGTGCTCATTGTTCCACTGCCGTCGTCGTCCCGACGGAGGCACTGTCGGAGGCAGCACGAGTCTGCAGGATGGAGTCCAGGAAATCCTGCGTCGGGGCAGGTGTGTGCGCCGCGGAATCACTGGAGCTTGCGGCACTGAACATGGTGACCGGTGTCGCGGGCTTCGGTCCAACGACGAAGACGACACGGCATTGCGCCAGGAAATCGGTGTCCATGTCTGCCATGCGAATCCGAGTGCCCATATCGCGCGTTACGACAACATCGCTGTTGTACAGCCCTGAGACGCCCGTTGCCTCTACAAGGAAGGGGTGCGACGATGTTCCGCCCACGCGTTCGCTGACAACGGCCATCGGCAGGCTGCGGTCATAGGCGACAACACCTGTCTGGACTGCGTACTCACGATCGACATGGCTCGCGGCGTAGATGACGCGCCCGCTGTCATCCAGGATTCGCGGCGACAGGCTTGGCCGCAGCGATGAACCACGCGCGTCAACGACAAGACCGGTGTAGGGTCTGGGGGGAACGAATACCACGATGGAGTCGCGCGTCGGCAGATCTTCGGGGAACATCTGGGGGGCGCTGCTGCTGTCGGGCAACACGGCGGCGGAAAGATCACCACGGAGACTGAGCGTCAGATCCAGCCGATAGTAGCCGTCCTCTTCCCGCTGACTGCCGGGCACAACACGGGCGCCACGTACCAGGCCCTCGACATGCACCCTTGTCGAGTCGCTGGCGACCATGGCCATGCTGACCGTCGTCCGGGCATCGATCTGCACGACGCCGATGACCTCGAGCAATCTGCGATACGCATCGACCTTGGCGGCACGAAACCCCAGGAGACGGCGTTGTACGGGGTGGGTGATGCTGTCGTTAACGAATCCTTCACCGGTTACGGTCACTGCCCCGGCTGTCCAGTCCAGAAGGCCCTCAACAATCGCACCCGTCGGTGATTCGGCTACGAGGTCCTCCACGACGGCGTCGAGTGCCCGAGCGCTGGTTGCCGTGCCAAGGGTGGCGCCGAAGGCGGTGGCAAGTATGGTTGCAAGAGTGAGGGGGCGCACAGTCGTATCCCGGTGGCCAGATTCAAGGTGATGGACCAAGTGATGGCACCAGATGTGGGTGTTATCTGGCGCCAGATGGTGCGAAGGCTGGACGGAGTGGCTCTGTAAGCCGAGTTCTGTAAGTAGTCGCAGGCCGAAGCCAACAACCACCTGGTGAGCATTCATCTGGGGCGACGGTTACCCGTCGCCTCGTTGCGGCCTACCCGGGAGTTATAACGAGGCGGACCACCTCTCCTCCCCTATTTGGCCTTGCTCCGGATGAGGTTTACCGTGCCGTCCTCGTCACCGAGCACGCGGTGAGCTCTTACCTCACCTTTTCACCCTTACCGGCCGCAGAAATCGCGACTGGCGGTTTGTTTTCTGTGGCACTGGCTGTGGGGTCACCCCCCCTGGGCGTTACCCAGCATCCTGTCCTGTGGAGCTCGGACTTTCCTCGAGATCCCGCCAAAATGCGACGGAATTCCCGCGCTCACCCGAGCCACTCCCTTCCAAAAACCGTTCCAGCAGAAATCGTTCAGGACGACTCTTCGTCCCATGCCATGATGGCGCCGCAACTCTCGCAGATCATGACTTCTTTCGAGCGCCGAACAATGGTCTTCATCTGCGCCGGCAACTGCCGATAGCAGGCACCACATGAGCCCTTGCGCACAGGGGCCACCGTGAGGCCCCGACCGCCCTTGGCATTTTCGTAGCTGCGCAGGAGAAGTATGTCGATGCCTTGAACGGCGGCCTTGCGCCGTGCCTGCACGCCGTCGACCTCGCCCTGCAGAGCATCCAGCTTGGCCTGCAGTTCGTCGACACGACCCTGCTGTTCCTGGCGCAGTTCCTCGTAGTCCTGCTTCTCCAGCCCAACCTGCTCGCTGATGCTTTCACTGGACTCGATGATTTCGAGGATCTGGCCTTCGTGCTCCGACATCTTGCCTTTGCAGGCTTCGACCTCGAGCTGGAGCGCGTCGTACTCCTTGTTCGTCTTCACCTCGGAGAACCGAGCCTCGAGTTTCTTCAACTGCTCCCGCGAGGTGTCAAGGTCACGTTCGAGGTGCCGACGCTTGCGCTCCAGGTCTTCCTGTCGGTCGGTGAGCAATTTCAGGCTGCTCTCGGCGCGCGCGATATCCGCCTGACGGCGAGAGATCTCTTCCGGGTACTTGCTCTTGGCCTCCTCGAGAGACTTCAACTCCAGGTCGACTTCCTGTACCGAGAGCAACTGCTCCAGACCTTCTTTAAGGGACACCGAGGTCTTTTCTCCGTGGATAGGGATTCGAAAGGGACCTTAAAAAAGAAAAGTGCACCGCAGTCGGCGCACTTTTCCTGTGCGGGCAGTTCTGTAAGGGCCCACCACCATGACGGACTAAAATAGGCGCCCTTGCAGATGCGGGCAACCCTATGGGGCTCAATCAAGTAACTGGCGCGCGGCGAGTGCCACGTGGGCGGGGGTGAGGCCATATTTCTCAAGCAGTTCTGCATTCGGTGCCGATTCGCCATAAACGTCGCGAATACCGACACGCCGCATCAAGGTGGGTGCGTGTTCACCGAGAATCTCGGCGATGGCACCGCCGAGGCCACCTACAATCGTGTGGTCTTCGGCCGTCACAACCCGCCCGGTCTTCTGCGCCGCCGCGATGATCGCCGCCGTATCGATAGGTTTGATGGATGGCACGTGCAGAACATGGGCGGATATGCCTTCGGCAGCGAGCACGTCGGCAGCCTGCAGCGCCCGAACCGTCTGCACCCCTGTACTCATGATCGTGACATCGCTGCCTTCACGGACGATGTATGCCTTGCCGATTTCGAAGTTGTGGTCGGCGCCGAAAATGCTGGGGTGGGGATCGCGGGTCAGGCGGATGTAGACAGGACCTTCCCAGTCCTGGGCGGCAAGCATTGCCAACCGTGTTTCGATCCCGTCCGCCGGCGCCAGCACCGTAAGATTGGGCATGGCACGCATGATGGCGATGTCGGAGACCTCCTGATGCGTCTTGCCTGTCATGCCCGTCAGTATCCCGGTGTACGCAGAACCAATCTTGACATTGAGTTTCGGCTGGGCCACAACGACGCGCAGCTGGTCGAGATCGCGGTTGACGAGGAATACGGCGAAGCTCGACAACCAGGGGACGAGGCCACAAGAGGCCATGCCGGCAGCGACGCCCATCATGTTCTGCTCGGCGATACCCATCTCGAGGAAATGATCCGGGCGCTTGCGAGCGACAATGTCCGCTTTGGTTGAATTGGCCAGATCGGCGTCAAGCACGTAGGTGCGCGGGTCGCTGTCGATCAACTCCACGAGGGTGTTGCCAAAGACGTCTCGCTGGGCGACAAGAGAATCGGAGACTGAGAGATTGGCCATCAGAGAGCCTCCTCCTGTGCGGCAAGTTCCGCCCGGGCGACGCGCAGGTCCTCCTCGGTGACAGGACGGGAGTGCCAGCTGTAGTCGCCCTCCATGTAGGAGATCCCTTTGCCTTTCACGGTGCGTGCGATGATGATCGTCGGCGCCGCCGTTGTTGCCCGAGCTCTGGCGCAGGCTGCGACCAGCTGTTCCAGGTCGTGGCCGTCCACCTCGATGGTGCACCAGCCGAAGGCCTGCCAACGAGCCACAGGGCTCTCTTGAGGTGGCAGTCGCTCGTCACTGTCGTACCCGGCCGCCGTCGCCCAGCCCCACTGCTGCAGGTCGTTCCAGTCGAGAATACACGTGAGATTGCCAAGCCCATAGCGGGCGGCGATGAAAGCGGCCTCCCAGATCTGGCCCTCCTGCGAATCGCCATCACCGATGAGGACCCAGGTGTGATAGGTCTGCTGTTGCAGGCGGGCAGCCAGCGCCATGCCGATGCCGGGGGAAAGGCCCTGCCCCAGAGAGCCGCTGGACATGTCGATACCAGGAAGCACCGCCATGTCCGGGTGCCCCTGCAGACGGGAATCGAGGGCGTCGAAGGTCTGCAGTTCTTCCTCGGGGAAGTAACCACGAAGGGCCAGTGCCGCATACAGACCTATGGACGAATGGCCCTTTGACAGGATGAAGCGGTCCCGGCCTGGTGCTCGGGGCGCAGCGGGATCGACGTGCATCACTTCGAAGTAGAGAGCGACGAGAATCTCTGCCGCCGACATGGGGCCACCCAGGTGTCCGGCACCCGCGTGATGGACAGACTCCACGACGTGACGTCGAAGCCTGATGGCCATACGGCGGAGTTCCTGCAGGCGTTCAGCGGAGAGGCTGCCGTCAGGGCTCATGGTGTGGTTCTCCTCGGGTTCAGGTGTGCCCGGTGTTGTCGCTTCGTTCAAGAGCCCATGCTGTGTCGGACCCGGGCCGCACGCTGTCGCAGGCTGTCACTCGTGGCCGGCTCCTGTGGCTGCAGCAGGTCGGCCAGGTCCTCCAGCACTCGGGCCTCATGGATGGGCGAAGATCCTGATCTGGTGTATATCTCGGCGGCGTGGCGGTACTGCTCTGCGGCATCGTCGCGACGTCCCTGAAGCTCATACAACTGACCGAGAGCGTGGGCGGTACGGGCGATGTCCTGCTCTGTTCCCGGGCTCCGCGTCTGGTGCTCGAGCGCCTGTTGCCATGCCTCTTCGGCGTGTGCGAAATCGCCACCGACATAGAAAGAGAATCCCTGACCGAATTGCAGCAGGCCGATGGCGCGACTGCGCAGGGAGTCGGCAGCACTGGTCTGGCCCTTTGCGGCCAGGACCTCGGCCAAGCCCTGCAGGGCGAAGGCCAGGGCGGGCTCCTCCGCTCGCAGGTCGATCCGACCCACGTGGTCCAGTTCCAGGATCGAGGAGAAAAACAGCTCTGCCCGGGGGATGTCGCCGCGGCCCAGATTGATCTGGCCCAGTGAACCGAGAGTACGGATCAGCACCATGCCCGAGAGACTGTCTGCGTCGAACTGCTGTTGCTGCTGTTGCAGAAGAACAGAGTAGAGGCTGTCGGCGGCGTCCAGTTTTCCGCCGTTGGCCAGAGAGGCTGCGAGACCCTCAAGAGCACTCATCTGCCCCATTTTCGATCCGGCCTGCTGCGCCAGTCGCAAGGCTTCGCGAAAG
>CALFPI010000388.1 GCA_937919035.1 uncultured Gemmatimonadaceae bacterium | reverse complement strand
CACTACGGCCGGGTCAATCGCATGTATCAACCGGCCGTGCAGATTGTGGGGGTCGGCCAGCGGGTGTCACACAATCACATTCACGACGCGCCGCATATGGCGTTGCAGTTCGCCGGCAATGATCACATCCTTGAATTCAACGATGTGCACCACGTCTGCCTCGAATCCAACGACGCCGGCGCCGTCTATTCCGGTCGCGACTGGACCTGGCGTGGTACAGTCATTCGCTACAACAAATTCTGGGAGATCACCGGCTTCGAAGGCCGCGGCTGCGTCGGGGTCTACCTGGACGACATGTTGTGCGGCACCCACGTGCACGGCAACCTGTTCTGGCGCGTCACGCGCGCCACCATGATCGGCGGCGGGCGTGACTGTCTGTTCGAAAACAATCTCTACGTGGACTGCACGCCCTGTGTCCACCTCGATGCGCGCGCCATGAACTGGGCCGGTTATCATGTGGGCACGACCATGAAGGATCGCCTCGACGAAATGCCGGTCCACGACCCTGTATGGGCGCAGCGGTATCCGGAGTTGCTGACGATCTGGGCGGACGAACCGGCGGCGCCGAAAGGCAATATCATCCGCCGCAATGTCTGTCAGGGCGGCGACTTCGATGGGGTACGGGACGACGCGCGAGCCTACGTGGATCTGACAGACAATCTGGTCGCTGACGACGTGGGCCTTAGCGGCACACCACCGCACAGCTTCGCCCTGCGGGCCGAGTCAGCTGCCTGGGCCCTCGGGTTTGAGGCGATTCCGGAGGAGCGGATCGGCCCACGGCGCTGAAGGTGCTGCGCCCAGGCTACAAGTCCAGGTCCTCCGGCTGGACCGAGGCGCGCCAGCCCTCATAGTCGAGATCCATCGGCTCCGACCAGGCCCGGTCGACCTCGCCCGGCGTGTAGACACCTTCGGCGATGCGCATCTTGCCGAAAAAGTCGCGCATACGGGTCTGCTCCGACTTCTCCACGACCTCTGCGGCCAGCTTCGGCGGCACGAAGATGACACCGGTTGGGGTGCCGAGCACGACATCCCCGGGAAGTACCGTCGTGTGGCCGATGCGGACCGGTCCGTTGATCTCCACCAGCGTCACACCGACCAGCCCTGTGGGATGGACACCACGGCAGAAAACGCTGATCGGTAACACGGCCACATGCTGCATGTCGCGGATGCCGCCGTCCACGACCAGCCCGGTTCCTCCGGTGCGCTGAGCGATGGCACTGCCGAGGGCGTGGCCGATCGCCGTCCCGCCAGCGACTTTGCCGAACAGCTCCACGACCAGCACATCCCCCGCTTCGAGATGGTCGATGACCCAGCAGCTGTGGTCACCGTCGCGAGCGTTGCGCGTGCCCTCGTCGGTGATCACCTCGTGCACATCCGGCCGTTGCGGCACGAAGCGACAGGTCACGGCGCGACCCACCAGGATTCTCTGCGGCTGCAGATTGTGCCAGCCGCCTTCGAATTGCCGCTTGTAGTCGTGCCCCTCCAGCACGCCCCACGCCTCCTCGGTCGTCACCTTCTGCATACGTTCGAGGATCTCGGTTGGCACCAATGGGCGGCCGAAATGGTCCCTGGCATAGGGGTTGTCCGCCGTGAGATCGGCGACGCGTTCCGGCGAGTTCAATTGCATGGATGGCGGCAGCCTGCGGTTGGTTGATGTGAGCGGCGGGAAGCGACAGGCGGAAAGAAGCCAATCCTGTGCGCAAGGGCCAGAGCGATCACCCGTGGCGGCAGGGCACCGCAGTGCCTACCATCCAGGCTGCTATGAAACTCACCGACCCCGCACTGATCACAGAAATCACGCGTTCGTGGCCTGGCGCCCGCGATCCCCATGGCCGGCCCATGGTGCCAGATGCCACCCTGGAACGTTTGCGCACCGTCACAACGGAGCAGGCGTGGGCCGTGCTGGACAGACACGGGTATGACCACAGCTTCGTCGGCGAGTGGACGATTCTGCATCCCGAACGCATCCTCGTGGGCCGCGCCATCACCTGCCGCTGGGTGCCGCTGCGTCCCGACCTGCACGACCTGATCCTGCAGCAAGGCGAAGCCGAGGGCCGCATCGGCTTCCCGAACTCCTGGGTCATCGATGAGATGGTGGACGGCGACGTCCTGGTGGCGGACCTCTTCGGTGAGGTGAACCTGGTGGGTGACAACCTCACCGCTGCCATCATCGCCAATGGGGGACGCGGGATGGTGATCGATGGCGGCCTGCGCGACCTGCAGCGCATTCAGCGTTTCCCCGACTTCTGCACCTTCGTCCGGCGCATCCACCCGGAAGGCATACCGGGTGTCACCATGCCCGAGATCAACGGCATCACCCGCATCGGTGACGCGACTTGTGTGCCCGGCGATGTTGTGTTGGGCACGCCCACGGGCGTCATCTTCATTCCTCCCCATCTGGCGGAGGCGGTGGCGGATCACGCCAGCACGGCGCAGGACTGACCCGCCTCTCACGCATCGGCACCATGCACGTTGCGCGCCGCAAGTTTACTTGCTGGCGTCGCTGCCAGCGCGCTGCAGTTGCGTCACCCAGCAACTCGAAGCATCCTCCCACGACTCGGCCAGCACACGTACGCCGTCGGCGAATCTCGGCGGCTGCCGGCCCGCCGTCTTGGCAACGAAGCGATCCAGTGGCACACGCACCGTCAGTTCATCGAGGCCGCTGAAATCGAAAGCGAGACCCGCAGTGGTCTCCCTGATCCGGGTACACTCGACATGTGCCAGTTGGCTCCAGGCGCGTAGCGTGTCCGGCGCCAACCAGCGATCAGGGCGCCGACCGAGCTGCTGCAGGTGGGTGACCCAACTGTCGATGACTTCGTCATTCCGCTCCGCTTCAGCATGCAGGAGGTTGGGCCAGTGCAGGCCGATGATGGGGCCCGTCATGGCCACCGGTGGTGCGGCGGCGGCGGCGTTCCAGGGTGGCGCCCCACCGCCGCGATCGACAGTCATGACACCACACTCGACAGCGATGCGGGCCGTTTGTGGCGGCCGCTCCTGGCGCATGGAGGCAAACGGGGTGGAAACGCAGAGGATGCCGAAGTCGGCGAGCAATCTGTGGATCCCGGCGTCGCCGTCGCCAAAGGCGTGGTTGAAGGCGCACGGCACGAAGGAGGATGGCATGGATCCAAGGTTGTTGCCTTCGAGGATGGCAGCATAGGTCTCGAGGTGACGCACCAACAGATGACGGCGCCGCATGACCCCGGCGCGGTCCGCCCACTCGGCACGTTCCATGGTGTCACCGCCCCACCACTCGTGCGCCAGCCCATGGACGACGAGTTCCAGATGATCGGCACGATCGTTGAGAATTTGTGCGGCCTCATCCAGGTGCCGGTGGTGGCGCCAGGGGTTGTCCCAGGCTTTACCCATCCACGTCGCTTCCGGCAGACCCCGCAACAGCAGATCGCGGTCCCAGTCGCACAGCATCATCGCCGCCTGCGGCCGCATCCCGAGGCGTCGGCCCAGTTCGGCGATGGCCAGATAGTCAGCCGGCACATGTGCACGCGACATGCCGCTGCGATAGGGTTCGCCCGTGGCGCTGCCGTCTGTCGCCGTCCACCAGCCGACGTCGTCGATGACGATCTGTACGGGCAAAGGGATCGTGGTATTCATGCCAGGTGTATCCACATCGTCAGGGTGCCGCGGGAGACTCGCCAGGCAGCGGTTCGAGGGTGTAGATCCAGCCGCTGCCGAAGGAGACGATGTAGAGCTCGCCGCTCTCATCTTCACCGAAGCTGGCCGGCATGGGCACACGGGCGATGACATCGTTCGCCTGAACGACGCCCGCATCATAGCGCAGCGCCGACACCGTGTTGTTGGTGAAATCGCCATACAGGTAAGCACCGGTAAGTTGGCCGAGACGTTGCCCGCGATACACGTAGCCCCCCGTCACCGACGCGCTCCGACCATCACTGTGGCCGTAAGCGAAGATCGGGGCCCTCATACCGGTCCTGTCACAACCAGCCATCGCCGTATGGCGCAGGAGGGAACTGCACTGCGATCCCTGCATGGCGGACCAACCGTAGTTGCCGCCTTTGTCGATGATGTTCACCTCCTCCCACAGACCCCAACCGACATCACCCTCCCACAGTTGGCCGGTCTTCCGGTCGAAGCTGAAGCGCCAGGGCTGACGCAGACCAAAGGCCCAGATCTCCTGCCGCCAGCCGCTGCTGTTACCAACAAACGGGTTGTCAGCCGGAATGCCATACGCCAGGTCTCCCGTGCGCGTATCAACATCAATGCGAAGGATGGCGCCCTTCAGATTGCTGCGGTCCTGACCGTTGAGAAAGTCCTCCGAGCCGCCGCCACTGCCCTGACCGATGTAGAGCATGCCATCGGGGCCAAAGGCGAGGTGATCGCCGTTGTGGTGGAAGCCGGTCTGCGCGATCTCGAGCAGCACCCGTTCGCTGCCGGCATCGGCGACCTCGGAGTCCTGGGATACACGAAACTCAGACAGGCGCGAGAAGTACTGCCCCCTGCTGTAGAAGACATAGAACAGTCCATTGGTCGCGTAGGCGGGATGGAACGCCGCGCTCAGCAGTCCGGACTGAGACGCCTGATCCTCCACCCGATCGGTGATGTCGAGAAACACGGTAGCAGCGACATCTTCGGCGTTGGGCAACACACGGATGCGCCCCGCCAGTTCCACAACAAAGATGCGATCGCTGCCGTCGCCGGCATGGGTCAGTAACACAGGCTCGGTAAATTGATTGGGCGCGAAAGCCCGGCGCTCCTGCCGTCTGGGCGACACCTGTGGATCGAGAAAGTCATACCCGCCGGGCAACAGACCTGCCGCACCGTTGATGTTGGTGACGATGACATCCACCGGCCCTGGCATATGAGAGGGCGTCATGGCACTGATCATCGTCGGCGATTCAACGACGACGGTTGTTGCGCTCTGCGCACCGAAGTGAAGGCTGACGCCGGCTTCGAAGCCGCTGCCTTCGATCGTGATCGGCCTGCCACCGGCGGGCGTTCCTGACGTGGGCCGGATACTCGTCACCACCGGTCCGTCTGCTGCCACGTCGTGGGCGATGAGAACCACCACGATCACCGCCAGCGCGGCCCTGCGAATGGCGAAACATATCACTGCTTGACTCGTTCTGTTACGAGGAGGCGCATGAGAGATCGGCCGAGATCACACATCCGTCATGTCAGTAGATGATGGCCACGATGCCCAGGTCGCTCTGCGTCCTGGCGTCCCCCTCCGCCTCGATGCGCCATACGTAATTGCCCGGCGGCAGCAGCGCACCATCCGGTCCATGCCCATCCCACTCGATCACGAAGGGACCGGCCTGGCGACTCTCTGCGGTGCTCCACACGATGCGGCCAGCCATGTCGAACACGCGCAGGCGGATGGGGCGCCCCTCCACAAGATTGATGATGTCGGTGGTCACCCGCAGCCGATCGTTGATACCGTCACCATTCGGTGTGATCACGGCCGGGGATGCTGTCAGGTTCGCCAGAATCCCCGACGCGATCGGAAGGCGAACGACATCGGTGCTGCTGACGACGTCGCCATTGGCGTCACCGGCGTCGACGAGCTGCCGGAATCCATCACCCGACTCTGAGTCGACGATATAGGCATCGAAGCGGGTGCCGGGCACGTAGATGGATGCCGCAAAGGACAGTTCCACGAGCTCTTCGCTGTGCACGCGATCAGCAAACCGGACCTGGAATCCTCTGGCCAGCGGCGCTGCCGATGCCGCGGCGAAGGCGCCGTTGCGCCGTGCCCCGATAAAACGCATTGAGGTGGAGGATTCCACATCCACCGCGTCGAAGCCCTTCGTCCGTGGCGCCCGCAGGAACAGGCGGAAGTCGTGTTCGGTGCCGGGCGCAACTTCCACAGGATGGATCTCGCTCACGGCGCCCGGTGCAATCGCATCCTCGACCTGCAGGCTCACCCAGTCCAGTGATGCTGCCGAGGAGGGCAGGTCCGATAGCAGGCGGACATCCAGTTCCACGTACCGCCTTGGTGATGGTGAGACGAACCGTGCGCCCGACGCGGCATACGGGCTGCTCCAGGAACTCCAGTCGGCACCCGCCGACACTACCGTATCGATGGCGCCGCGAAAAAGCGGGATCAGTCGCGAGTACAGCTTCTCCGTCACAGCATCGCCGTTGTTGTTCCGGTAGATGACGCTGCGGGCCAACTCATTGCCAGTACGACTGCGGATGGCAATGGCGGTACCTGCCGGCGTCTCGGCGGACCACTGGAGCGCAGAGATCTGCCGATCCTGCCCGAGGTCGAGGACCC
>CALFPI010000387.1 GCA_937919035.1 uncultured Gemmatimonadaceae bacterium | reverse complement strand
GGTGGACTTGGGTGACCCTCTCGTGTTTCTGGCGGGCGCGCCAGCGCTGGCCAGGGGCACGACGAATCTGATGAAACTGCACGTGTCGGGCGCAGCCGTCGCCTGAGTCGCACCGTTCCCTGAGGCACCACCAACATACATAGCTCACTCAATATAATGACATAAATGTTCTTTTCTGGCCCTTAGACAACATTTATGTACGTTCGACTCTCCGGTCTTTTGTTGGCCTCGGTTTGCTGTCGATTCCGTCGTGACATTGAGGTCTTTTGATCGATTGTATCGTGCGTTTGCTGGCTGAGTCGCGTGAAGAATTCTCTTGACTACCAAGGTGAAGTGCTATAATATCTAGCCATTGATTGAGTGGTAATTACGCAAAAATTAACAATTTCCATGCATTGCCTTCTCTGGATTGCCTCATTTTCGCGAGCCTGTGATGTCCGCTACCATGAAGCCCGAAAGCGACCGCGCCCGTCCACGTACGTTCTCGTCGACAGACCGCGACTTCCTCATGCTGGAAGCCATCGCTCACTACCACGGGATCAGCAAGAGTGCAATGGTCACCGGTCTGATCCGCAAAGAGTTCTGGCGCGTATTCCCGAACGGCACAGGGTCGATTCCTCTGGATGCGGGTGCGAAGGTGAGTGAATCATGACGCAGGCATCACAATCAGCTACGGAACCGTCGGTTTTCAATCACTTGCCGGAAGGCGAATTGATCGAACAGATCAACCGCCTGCGCAAGGAGAAGAATGCCGTCATCCTGGCCCACAACTACCAGATTCCACAGATCCAGGATCTGGCCGACGTTACCGGCGACTCTCTGGGCCTTTCGATCGAAGCGTCGAACACCGACGCAGACATCATCGTATTCTGTGGCGTGCATTTCATGGCCGAGTCCGCCAAGGTCCTGAGCCCGGACAAACGCGTCTTCCTGCCTCATCTTGGGGCCGGATGCGCCCTTGCAGACTCGATCACTGTGGAGAGTCTGTACGAGTGGAAGGCACGATATCCTGACCACACTGTCGTCACCTATGTGAACTCCACGGCAGAAGTGAAGGCCGAGTCCGACATCTGTTGCACTTCAGCAAACGCCGTGTCGGTCGTACGCAGCCTCGATACCGACAAGGTGTTGTTTACGCCCGACAAGAATCTGGCCCGTTGGGTTGCCAGACAGGTACCCGAAAAAGAGATCATCGCCTACGACGGCGTTTGCCCAACGCATGATGTCCTGCGGCAAGCCAGCGTCGATCGCACCCGCATCGAATACCCTGAGGCGATCATCATCGCCCACCCGGAGTGTCGCGAAGATGTCATCGCCGCCGCTCATGAGGTCTGCTCAACGACGGGAATGCTCACTGCTGTGGGTCGTTACCCCGAGGCGAAGACGTTTATCATCGCCACGGAAGAAGCGATGATGCACCAGCTTCGGAAGCGCTATCCGGACAAGGAGTTCGTCTCGGCCGACGGTTGCATCGGCTGTCGACTGCACTGCCCGTACATGAAGGTCACGGGTCTGCAGGATGTCTATTTTTCTCTGGCGGATGAGCGCTTCGAGATTCACCTGGACGATGATGTCATCGAAGGGGCCCGCAAGGCCCTGGATCGAATGCTGGCGGTGCCACGCGACGATTGATGGTGCGTGGCAGAGCTCTATGCTGCGTAGCAGAGCTTTTCTACAGACAGCAGAGCTTTTCTACAGACAGTCGGATCAAAGAAATCAGGGCCCTCCCCGGTGGGGAGGGCCCTGATTTTTTGCGGCTTGTCGCGCGGATCAGTTGCCGCTGAGGCTCTCCTTGAGGCGCCCCCACGTGTGTTGCCCGATGGCGGTGGGGCTGTTGGGATCGGAATCGATCTTGCCGAACATCAGCGCTTGGCGCGACCACTGGGAGTTCGTAATCCGGTAGCTCCACATGGGATCAGCCTCACCATCACCATCCACGTCGAACGTTGGCGCCGGCTGCGGCTGGTCGGCGGGTACGTTGAGCTTGTGGAAACCATCCTCTGATCCGGTGAGTTCAACATAGGAGCGATACCCGAGGCAGTTTTCTCCAGTCACGTCAACACCATACTCCCGAGCGGCAACGAACAACGCCTCGGGGATGAAAGCGCTGAAGCTGGCCGTGCCACCGGAGGCGGAGACACCCTTCGCTGCCAGACCGGTGGTGAACCCGCCGAAGTCCGCGGGATCACTCAGCTGTGGCAGTTCATTTAGCGCCAGGGGCTCCAGGTCCGTCCACACCATGTCGGTGACGAACGTCGTGCCGCGAAAATTGAACAGCTCCGTAGCCCCCTGGGAGGCCTGCACGATGAGCCCAAAGGCCGCCTCCAGATTGTCCGGGTTGTTGGACTCCGACAGCACGGGATCCACGATGGTCGCCGTGATCTGGAATCGTGTGGGCGACAACACGCGAACGCCGATATTGCCGGGTTCCGAGGCGTCGGCCATCATGGCGACGAAACTGATGAGATCCTCCTCAGCCTTGGTAAACTCCAGCACCAGCCGGGTTCCGGCTTTCAGGTCGGAGCCGCCGAGTTCCATTTGCTGAATCGTGGGCCCGTCAGCACCAGGAACGGCGCTGGCGAAGCCGAAGAGGTAGACCCCACTGGACCCACCGCCGGCTCCCGCCGGATTGGAAGACCCCGGCAGGCCCAGTTTCGTCAATCCGACACCGTCGGCGACCTCGACGAAAGGCTTGCCATCATGCGTGGAACCTTTCGGATCCCAGGTGATGGAACCGGGGTTCTGTGCGTGTGCTGCGGTCAGAATGAACGCCAGGCTCAAACAGGTGAAGTGGAAAGCAGTACGGATCATGTGGGTCTCTCTTTCACAGTAGGCACGGAAACGGCCTCCAACTCTTATATGCGGCAAATCGTTGCCTGAGAGCAAATGGCGGTGATCGGTCCGTTTGCTTTGAATTCCAGCCCGCCTCACTCCTTTTTGCTGCGAGTCCTCGGATGCCTGAGTCCAACAGGGTGCGTCTCCTGGTCGCCGACGATCATCCCTTCCTGCTGGAAGGGATTCAGGCGCTGCTCGCACCCATGGCGGAAGCGACCGTCGTAGGCCATGCCCTCAGCGGCGAGGAAGCGGTTGAACTCGCCAGCCAGCTGCAACCGGATGTCATTCTGATGGATGTGTCCATGGACGGCATCAGCGGTATCGAGGCGACACGACGAATTCTGACGGCCCAACCAGAGGTGATGGTCATCATTCTGACCATGCATGACGGGGCCGAGTACGTCCGCCAGGCAACGCATGCGGGCGCTCGGGGCTATGTGCTCAAAAGCTCGGCGCCCGGACTGATTCTGCAGGCCATCAGAACAGTTGTGGGTGGCGACATATTTTACGATCCCGCCGTCGCCCACCACCTGAGCCAGGATTCGAGCGCTTCCGCAGACTCATCTTCAGGTGCGCCTTTGACCCCTCGGGAGCACGAGGTACTGGGTCTATTGGCGCAGGGGTTGCTGAATAAGGAGATCGCCGACAAGCTCTGCCTGAGCGTGCGCACCGTGGAAACATACCGTGAACGCCTGATGCGCAAGCTCAGCATACATAGCATCGCCGAACTCACACGCTACGCCATTGCCGAGAAGATCGTGCTGCTGCAATGAGCATTGCCCGCCGCCGGTGGGGCCTCTAGGTTAGGCGCTCATGGAACATCGGTTACGCGCGGCAGAATCGACGGGGCGCCTGGCGCGGCTTGAAGTCGAACTGGCGAAGCACCGGCATGCTGAGGAGGAGTTGCGGCAGAGCGGCGAGCGCTTCCGCTTGCTCATTGAGCACGGTCGGGAGTATGTCTTCCGCTACTCCTTTCAGTTGCAGCGTTTCGACTACATCAGCCCCGGGATTGCTGATCTATGCGGCTACTCGGCAGCTGAGTTCTTTGACAACCCGCAGCTGATTCTCGACATCATCCACGGCGATGATTCTCTGCTGCTGCAGCAGTACATCGACGCCGGCGATTTCTCCAAGCCTCTGGCACTCCGCTGCCTGCGGCGTGATGGGAGCGTCATCTGGCTGGAACAGCGTTCCCTGCCCAGCTATGACGGGCGCGGCCAGTTGCTGGTCCTTGAGGGCATCCTCCGTGACGTGTCCAACTACCGCCATCTGCTCGAAGACGCCGAGCGCAACTCCGCCTCGGTTGCTGAGCGCGAACGCATGCTTACGGATTTACGGCGCATCGGGTCGGCGACTCTGGAGTCCCTCGAACTTGACCACGTGCTCGACACCCTGGCACAGCAGGTCGTCCACGCCGGCATTCTGCGCAGTCTGATGGTGGCCGTCGTTGACCATCGAAGTCATGTGATCTGCGTGGCCCGCAATTACCTGAGCTTCGACGGTCGCTACAAGGACGGGATCGGCCGTGTCCGGCCTGGCGCCGAGATCATCGAAAGCCCCACCGTCGCTCGTCGTGAAGGCGGGCGCCTCGTGTTCAGTGACCAGCGCATCATCGGCACGACGTACGATCTTGACGACGACAACATCACGCCCACGGTTGCACGAACGGGTCAGCTGACTGTGATCGATGGCCCCGACAGACGCTTCGATGAACGCTTTGAGCACGACGACGACGACGTGCGTGCGGCAACCGTCTCCTACTTCATTCCAATCAAACGGGACGAGCGCGTGCTGGCAGTTCTTGCCACGGGCAGCAGTCAGGCGGAACGCGCCGAGACGTTGCGCCGGATCGAGGCGATGGCGCCGCTGCTGGGGCAGGTGGCTGTCGCCCTCGACCATGCGACGGTCCATGGCCAGATGCGTGATCAAGCCCACGAACTCCATGCACTCAACGGGCGCCTGCGACATGAGGTTGCTCGGCGGCGACAGGCTGAGGCGGCACTGCGGGATTTCTCCCAACGAACGGTGCGCCTCGCCGAAGAAGAACGCCGGCGCGTCGCCCGCGAACTGCATGATGGGGTGAACCAGTATCTCTGTGCCGCCGGTTTCCGCCTCGAAGCGGCCGCCATCGAGACCGAAGTGGGTATACGCCTGAACCTCGATCACACCAGGGACCTTCTTGATCGAACGATCAATGAAGTGCGACGGATCTCGCAGGATCTGCGTCCGGGTGTGCTCGATGATCTCGGGCTGGCGCCAGCTGTGCGCAGCCTCTGTGAGAGCTTCACACTGCGATCAGGGCATGCTGTGGCTCACGATTTGACGGGGGTTCCGCCGGACCTGCCGGCAGAAGTGGCCATCACCGCCTACCGACTTCTGCAGGAGTCCCTGAATCACTGGAGCCTCCCAGAGGGTTCGGCCGGTATCCGGATCCGCATTGAACAGAGCGAGGATGGGGCGCTTCTCAGTACAGTGAGCGGTCCAACCGTCGCGTCTGCTGCCATCCCGGCCGAAGTCGTGCTGAATCTGAACGAACGGGCCGGACTGCTGCGCGGCTCGGTAAGCGTAGAAGCCACGCCTGGGCCCGGTCTGCAGCTGCTGATCCGCTTGCCCTCATTGGTGGAACCGGAATTTGAGGAACTGGCGTGAGCCGGCCGACCATCGATGTGCTGCTTGTCGACGACCATCCCGTGATCCGTGATGGCATCACTGCCATGCTGAGCTCCGTGCCCCACATCAATGTCTGCGGCAGTGCCACAGGTGGTTTGGAAGGGGTACTCATGGCGCAGCAACTGCAGCCGGACGTTGTCATCATGGACATAGGTCTGCCCGATATCAATGGCCTGGAGGCAACGTGGCAGTTGTCGGCGAATCAGCCAGGAATTCGCGTCGTCATTCTCACGGTGTACGACAATCGCGAATACGTCCTGCGCGCCGCGCGGGTGGGGGCGCGCGGGTATGTCATGAAAAACTCCCCGGCGGCAGATCTGCTGCACGCGATTGAGAGTGTCTACGAGGGTCATCTCTGTTTTCCGCCGGCACATGCCGCACTGGTGCTTGGCGAGTTGGCCCAGCTCGACACGGACCTCACCGAGGAGCGGTCGAGTAGTGAACTGAGCATGCGCGAGCGTCAGGTCCTGGCCCTGATCTCGGGTGGCCTCAGCAACCGAGATATCGCGGACCGATTGGCCTTGAGCGTACGCACCATCGAGACACACAGACAACATGTCATGAACAAACTCGACATCCACTCGGTGGCGGGCTTGACGAAATACTCCATCACCGAAGGTTTGACCCATCTTGACTGAGGTTGGCTCCGGGACTTTCACCTTCGACGTCGAGCCCGGGTGGGGGGCGCTGCCGGCGGGCATCAGCCTGGGTTGGATTGCCGCCGTCGCCTGCGACATAAACGATCACGTCTATGTATACAGCCGCAGTGATCTGCCGATGATCGTGCTGGATCGGAGCGGGACGTTTCTCGCCGCATGGGGTCTTGAGTTCCTGGAGGACGCACACGGGCTGTTCATCGACGCCCAACAGACCCTGTGGTGCACGGAACGTGAGACGCACTGCGTGCGTCGGTGTAGCACCGATGGCCGGTTGCTCATGACCATCGGCACGCCGCGCCGCGCCGGCGCAGACGGCCAGCCTTTCAATCTGCCAACGGACCTGGCCGTCGACAGCCAGAACTGCTTGTACGTTACCGATGGCTACGGTAACAACAGAGTGCATAAGTATTCCCCGGAGGGGCAACATCTGTTGTCCTGGGGAGAACCGGGAACCGGTCCCGGTCAGTTCGACCTGCCCCACTGCGTACGGATCGACGCCGAAGACCGCGTGCTCATTGCCGATCGCAGCAACAATCGGATCCAGATCTTCGACACCGACGGTCGCTATATGCTGGAATGGGGCGGGTTCCGGCAACCAGACACGATCCACATCGACACAGATGGTGTGATCTACGTTGCCGAGCTTGAGCAGCGGGTGTCGATTGTCGACCGAACGGGCCAGACACTGGCCCGATGGGGCCGGGGAGAACGGATCGACGCGCCAGGAGAGTTTCTCGGATGCCCACACGGCATCTGGACAGATTCCCATGGGGACCTGTACGTCTCCGAGGTGCAGACGAATGGACGCCTGCAGAAGTTCGTGCGGCGGCGGTGACCGTCACATCCCACCATCCATGCTGAAAGCAGCAACTTGACTGATCCCATCCTTGTTACCGGTGCCACTGGCTTCATCGGCCAGCACCTGGCCCGTCGCCTCGCTGCGGCCGGTCTGCCCCTGCGGGCCCTGGTCCGCGCCACCAGTGACACAGCCGAATTGGAGCGCCTCGGCATCGAGCTTGCCATCGGTGATGTCACCGACTGGCGATCGGTTTGTGCCGCCGTCGACGGTTGTCGACGTGTGGTGCACCTGGCCAATGTTTATTCCATGTGGGAGCCCGATCCGTCGGTTTATCGAACCGTCAACGTCGAAGGCACACGCCGTGTGGCGCAGGCAGCAGCCGAATCCGGCGTTGAGCTATTTCTGCATGTGAGCAGCGTCGTTGTCTTCGGGCGACCCGATGAGGTCCCCTTTCACGAACGCTGCGCTCCCGGGCCGGAACGCTTCAGTGAGTACGCCCGCTCCAAGTTTGAGGCCGATCGCGTCGTCGAGGAATTCGCCGTCAGCCACCGTCTGCCGGTGGCCATTCTGTACCCTGGTTCGGTCCTGGGCCCCGGTGATCCGAAATCATCCGGTCAATATGTGGCCGATATCGTCCACAGACGGCTGCCCATGGCGGTGTTCAGTGACAACGTCATGACCTGGGTCCACGTCGATGACGTCACGGACGCCATCAGCCGCCTGCTGCAGCGTGATGACGCCGGCGGCGCCCGCTACGTAGTCGGCCGACATCGACTGACCATGCATCAGATCAACGGGCTCATTCAAGAGGTCAGTGGGGTACAGCCCCCACGGGTCGAAATGCCCGACTGGCTGGCGCGGCTCACCGCGGCAGTTCTCACTGCCTGGTCCACGGTTACGGGCCAGCCACCACTCTGGGGGCTGTCTGCGGAGGTGGCACGCACCCTCGTGCACAGTATCCAAGCCGATGGCACACGGGCGGAACGGGATCTGGGCCTTAGCTACAGCGACATACGCACAGCAATAGCCGATACCATCGCCGGAGCCACCGTGGGTTCCTGAGAACCAACGGGGTCAGCTACCCAGGTATTTGTTCACCTTCTGCCGAATCTTGGTCGGCGTTGCCGGCTTCGACAGGTAGTCCTTCACGCCGTACTTCGCCGCCTGCGTCACCACCTCGGTATTGCGCGAGGAAGTCAGCAGCACGACCGGTACCTTCGACAGACCTGGTATACTGCGCATCCGTGCCAGCATCTCCAGGCCGCTCATTTCCGGCATATGCAGATCGAGAAACACAAGATCCGGGGGCAGTGTCTCCGCCGTCATCAACGCCGAAGGCGCGTCTGGGACCTCCACAGCATGGTGGCCCATGGCGGTAACGACGGCGCCCACAACCTTGGTGATCAGCGGCGAGTCATCCACGATGAGAACAACTTTCTGCGTCTTAGCCATACGCTAAATATAGCCGTTGATCACGTTCTCCAGCCACTCCTCGCGACCACTGATGCGAGGCGCTTCGCCATTCTTGTGCACGAAGCTCTCCATGTCTTCGAAGGTTGCCTGACCCTTCATGATCTTCGCGCCCAGGCCTTTGCGCCAGCCAGCATAACGCCCCTTGATAAAATCGCCGACAACACCGTCAGCGATGATCCTGTGCGCCACCTTCAGGCCCCTGGCAAAGGCGTCCATGCCGCCGATATGAGCGTGGAACAGATCCTCTACATCAAATGATCCCCGCCGCAACTTGGCGTCGAAGTTAACACCCCCGGGCTTCACGCCGCCCTGCTGCAGAATAACCATCATGGCATACGTCGTGCTATAGAGGTCCGACGGAAACTGGTCGGTGTCCCAGCCGAGCATTGGATTGCCCCGATTCGCGTCGATGCTGCCAAGGCGACCGGCGGCGCTGGCCACGGTCAGGTCATGTTCAAAGGTGTGACCGGCGAGCGTCGCGTGGTTGGCCTCGATGTTCAGGCTGAACTCATCCAGCAGATCGTAGGTACGCAGAAAACCGAGAACGGTCGCCGCATCGTAGTCGTACTGATGCGTCGTCGGTTCCTTGGGTTTTGGCTCTATGAGCAGGTTGCCCTTGAAGCCCAGCTTCTTCTTATAGGCCACGGCCATGTGCAGCAGGCGAGCCATCTGGTCCTGCTCGTGCCTGAGATCGGTATTCAGCAGCGTGGAATAGCCCTCACGCCCACCCCAGAACACGTAGTTGGCGCCGCCGAGTGCCACGGTGCACTCCATGGCTTTCTTGATCTGCGCTGCCGCCCAGGCAAAAACGTGCGGGTCGGGGTTGGTCCCGGCGCCGTGGGTGAAACGGCCATTGGAGAAACAATTCGACGTGCCCCACAGCAACTTCACACCGGTGTCCTTCTGCAGCGTTCGGGCGAGCTTGACGATGCTGTCGAGTCGTTCATTCGACTCCTTCAGCGAGTCTGCCTCGGGTGCGATGTCACGGTCGTGAAAGGCCCAGAACGGGGCACCGAGCTTGCCGATGAACTCAAAAGTGGCTCGCATCGTGTCCTCAGCCACCTGCATGGGATCATCCGAGGTCTCCCATGGGCGATCGTATACCGACGTGTTGCCAAAGGGGTCGGTGCCGCCGCCCTTCATGGTGTGCCAGTAGACGACGGAGAACCGCAGATGCTCCGCCATCGTCTTGCTGCCCACCTTCTCCTCAGCGTTGTAATGCTTGAAGGACAGGGGGTTCTTTGACTTCGGTCCCTCGAAATGCACCTTCCCGATTCCCTTGAAATATTCCTTCATCGTCGCTTGCTCCTGCTGCAGAGGGTCTGTTGTTGTTCGGTCATATCAGGTCCAGCAACTGCATAGGGGCGTCGATCACGCTATGGGCGCCGTTCTCTTCCAGCTCGTGGCGGTCGCGGAAGCCCCAGGTGACACCCACAGTGAACATACCTGCCCCGATGCCTGTCTTCATGTCCGTCGCCGTATCGCCGACGTAGAGCACTTGTGTCGGCGGCACGCCTAAAGACTGAGCAATCGCGCTGGCACCTGCTGGATGTGGTTTGGCGGGCGTGTCATCGCGCATGCCACGAACCTCGGCGAAACTCCAGTCCGCCAGCAGCGTCGCCACGGTGAGTCGAGTGAAATCATCCGGCTTGTTCGACAGGATCGCCAGCGGCAGTTGCCGCCCGGCCAGGGCGGCGAGCATCGCCGGGATTCCCGCGTACGGTCGCGATCTCCTTGACCAGTTTTGGCCATATTCATGCCGCATGTCGGCGAGGCGGGCGGCAACTTCGGCGGCATCGCGATTGCCTTCAGGCAACGTGCGCCGTACGAGTGTCTCCATGCCTTCACCGACAAAGTAACAGTAGTCGGCCTGCGCGTGTATCGGGTGGCCCGCTGCGGCCAGCACCGCATTCATACTGTCCGCCAGATCCGCCAACGTGTCGAGCAGAGTGCCATCCAGATCGAAAATGACAGCCGCGATGTTTCGGGGGGGCGACACTCAGCGGTCCTCAGGCGTCACGTAGGCGGCGGTAATACCACCATCGACGGTGAAGCTCGTGCCCGTTACATAGGATGACTCGTCCGACGCCAGATATAGTGCCGCACTGGCGATCTCATCCGCCTCGCCGAAGCGGCCCATGGGCACATGCACCAGGCGCCGCTGCTGTTTGGCTTCGGTATCGAGGTACTTCATCAGCATCTCGGTGTGCAACGGGCCGGGGCACAGGGCGTTGACGCGGATGCCCTCACGCGCATGGACCGTCGACAGTTCGCGCGACATCGCCAGCACACCCCCCTTGCTTGCCGTGTAGGCCAGTTGTGGTGTTGCGGCTCCGAGAATGGCGACAAAGGAGGCCATGTTGATAATGGAACCGCCGCCCGCCCGGCGCAGGGCCGGAATCCCGTGCTTGCAGCCAAGGAAGACGCCCTTCAGGTTGATCGCCATGGTCAGGTCCCAGACGGCCTCTGCGGTGCTGATGGCGTCATCGTCATCGATATGTGAGATGCCCGCATTGTTGAACAGCACATGCAGGGCGCCAAAGGCCGACTCCGCCGCTGCAACCATGGCTGCGCAGTCGGCATCCAGAGTCACGTCTGCGTGGACATAGATGCCACGGCCGCCCTCGCCCTCCAACTGAGCGACGGTATCCCGCCCGGCGGCATCATCGATATCGGCAACGACCACACACGCCGCCTCACGGCCGAAGCGCAAGGCTGTCTGGCGGCCGATGCCGCTGGCGGCACCCGTGATCAGGGCGACCTTGCCTTCGAGACGCCCGCCACTCATGCGGGCCCCCCATCGGCGGGGCCACGCGCAGCGTCAACGAGAGCGTCGAACAGCGCCTGCTGCCGCGGATCGTGCGCCGCCGTGATCTCCGGATGCCACTGTACGGCCACCAGCCATGGATGATCATCCATCTCCAGCCCTTCGACGACGCCGTCTCCGGCCCGCGCAACGACCCGCAGTCCAGGGGCGACCCGGTCGACTGCCTGATGATGCCAGGAGGCGATGAAAGCACGATCACCATCGACAGCGCGTGCAAGTCGGCTGCCAGGCTCGATGCTGACGTCGTGAAAAGCCGGGCGACGTGGCGGCACACGATGCGCCAATTGGTCACCGACTCGATCGGGCAGATGGGGGATGAGATCACCTCCAAGGGCAACGTTGAGAATCTGGATGCCCCGACAGATACACAGACAGGGCAGCTTGTGGCGAACGACATGCCGGGCCAGAGCGAGCTCGCCGGCGTCGCGACCGGCGTCGATCATGTACATCATCTCGTGATCGGTCGCGCCATAGGACGAAGGAACCAGATCTCCACCACCGGTCAGGACGAGTCCGTCGAGACGCGCTGCGACAGCCAGCATATCCGTCGCCGGCGGCAGCAGGATGGGTGTCCCACCGGCGCGCACGACGGCGTCGGCATAGGTTGCCGGCAACGAGTACTCGCCTTCTCCCGCAGGGTCGCGACCGTAGGTCGTCAGGCCGATCACGGGAGCCGTCAGCTGCTTCATCCCCTCTCGAAGTAGCGCGCCCGCTCCCAGTTGGTCACGACGGTATCGAATTTCCTCTGCTCGGTGTGAAAAAAGTGCAGGTAGTGGGCCAGGACTTCATCACCGAAGGCGTCTCGCATCATGCTGGAGCTGGACAGCTCCGCCGTCGCTTCCGTCAGGTTCGCCGGGATCCGCGGCAGATCCGCACCGTCGTAGACATCACCGATGAACTCGGCGGGGGGCTCCGTACGCTGTTGCACACCATCCAGACCAGCTGCCAGGGTTGCGGCGATGGCCAGGTAGGGATTGGCGTCGGCCCCTGGCAGTCGCGACTCGATGCGCAGAGAGGGCCCCGCACCAACCACACGGAACCCGGCGGTGCGATTGTCCCGACTCCAGGCGATGGCAGTGGGCGCCCACGACTGATGGACATAACGCTTGTAGGAATTTGGATAGGGGGCGTAGAAGGGTGAAATGGCGCGGGCATGCGCCATCCAGCCACCAAGAAAATGGCGAAAAGTGTCCGACTCACCACCGGAGTCGGTGGTGAACAGGTTTTTTTGGCCGGCGGCGTCCCACATGCTCAGGTGGAGGTGGCCACTGGAACCAGCCAGATCGGTGCGCCACTTGGCCATGAAACTCACCGAGCAGTCCTGCTGATGGGCAATCTCCTTGCAGCCATGCTTGAGCAGGGCCGTGCGATCTGCCGTCTTCAGCGCATCGTCGTAGCGGAAATTGATCTCATGCTGCCCGGGCCCCCACTCGCCCTTGCTGGATTCCACCGGGACACCGGAGGCGTCCATGTGACGTCGAACGGCACCGTGATAGGCCTCGGCCTTGGTTCCGGCCAGGATATGGTAGTCCTCGATGTAGGCCCCCCAGGGCTCCAGATCATCCCCATCGTATTTCTTGCGGCGCGCCTCATCGTAGGAATCACGGAACAGGTAGTATTCGAGCTCGGTGGCACAACGGGCGTGCAACCCGACGGCGGCGCAGCGCTCGATCTGCCGGTGCAGCATCGTCCGCGGTGCAATCGCCACCGGGACTTCGGCCCCCTGGTGCAGATCGCAGAATATCAGAGCCGTACGGTCGAGCCAGTCCACCTGCCGCAGCGTGGTCCAGTCGGGCAAGCAGTGCACGTCACCGTAGCCAGCCTGCCAGTTGGCGAAGGCGTAGCCCTCGATGACCTCCATCTCCATGTCGACGGTGAGCAAGTAGTCGCAGGTGTGCATGCCGACATGGGCCGTCTCGTCGACGAAGAACCTGCCCGTAACCCGCTTGCCGATGAGCCGCCCATACAGATCCGGGAAGACAACGAGAACCGTATCCACCTGGCCGCTGCCGACCTGGCGGCGCAGATCATCGAGTGTCAACATTCCCTGTGCGGCTGGTTGCGTCATACGGGTGATTGTACGCTCCCTTTTGTCGCCACCGCAAGCTGGTGGGAACCGGCCCGATGCCCTTTCTTGCCGTGTATGACTGAATCCAAAATCAGAGTCGGAGTCCTCGGAGTGGGCCGCGGCCGCTCCTTTGCCGGCGGTGTCTCAGAAACGGTAGGCATGGAGCTGGTGGCTCTGTGTGATCACTGGGCGGAAAAGCTCGAAGAGGCTGGCCGTGAATTCGGCGTTGCCACCTATACGGACTATGACGAATTCCTCGAGCACGACATGGACGCCGTCGTGCTGGCCAACTATTTCCACGAACACGCCCCTTTTGCCATCCGCGCCCTGCGGGCCGGCAAACACGTCATGAGCGAGACCGCCGCCAACACGACTCTGGCCGAAGGTGTCGCCCTGTGCCGCGCCGTCGAGGAAACGGGTCTCACGTACATGTTCGCCGAGAACTACCCGTACACCCTGTTCAATCAGGAGATGCGGCGTGTCTATCAGACCGGCGAAATCGGCGAGGTCACCTACGCCGAGGGTGAGTATAACCACCCGATGACGCAGGAGTCTCGCTTGCGGCTGGCGCCGGGACGTAACCACTGGCGCAACTGGCTGCCCTCGACCTACTACTGTACCCACGCTCTGGCGCCGCTGGTCTACATCACGGATACGATGCCGGTGCAGGTCAACGCCCTGTCAATTCCGTGCGCACGTGTCGAAAACGACGTGGCCCGCGTCTCCGATGCAGGCTCCGTCATCCTCTGTCGTATGGACAATGGCGCCGTCTTCCGCCTGTTCGGCCTGATCCTGCCAGGACACAGTTGCTGGTACCGCGTCCATGGGGACCGAGGCGCAATGGAGATCACCCGCGGTGAGGGCTACTATGGGCCTGGGGATGTGCGTGTCTGGCACGAAGAGTGGGACACGCCCGAGGGCGTCGAAGCGGAACGGGTGTACAAACCAGAATGGCCCGAGCATGGCGATCTGGCGACCCGGGCGGGCCACGGAGGCGGCGATTTCTGGACCCCCTTTCACTTTGCCAATGCCATCCGCTCGGGCGAGCCTCCGTTTCTCGATGTGTATCGCGGTGTTGCCATGTCATCCGTGGGCATCGTCGCCTGGAAGAGTGCTCTGGCAGAAGGGGCGCCGGTGGCGTTGCCTGATTTCCGCGATGCTTCCAGTCGCAAGACAGTCGAAAATGATCACTGGTCACCGTGGCCCGCCGATGCGGGGCCGGGACAGCCGCCGCCAAGCATACGGGGCTTCCGCCAGGCAGATCCTGACGGATTGGCCCGTGGCCGCAAGCTCTGGCAGGAGATGGGCTATGACGACGATGACGCCTAAATAAGGAGCAGCAGCTTGGATATCGGCACGACCCTCACCCGTTTTCTCATCGATCAACAACGACACCTGCCCAGTGCCACAGGCACCTTCACCACCCTCCTGGAAGAGATCGCCACCGCCGGGAAAATCGTCGCCCGTGAAGTCAACAAGGCAGGCCTCGCCGAAACCATGGGATTGACGGGACGCACAAACGTCCACGGCGAAGCAGTGCAAGCCCTGGACGACTTCGCCAACTGGACCATCATTCGCGCCCTCGACCATACAGGTCTGCTGGCGGCAATGGCATCGGAGGAGATGGAGGAGATCTTCCCGATTCCCAAGCATCACCCACGTGGTCCCTATGTCCTGGTATTCGATCCCGTGGATGGCTCCTCCAACATCGACGTCAACGTCAGCATCGGCACGATCTTCTCGATCTATCGCTGCGCCGATCCCGAAAACCCGCAGGTCGCCGACTTCCTGCATCCAGGTCGGGAACAGTTGTGTGCCGGGTATATCATCTATGGTTCCAGTACGATGCTCGTCTACACAACGGGCAACGGCGTACACGGCTTCACTCTCGACCCGACGATCGGCGAGTTTCTCCTGTCGCACGAAGATCTGCAGATCCCGACGCAGGCCACGATCTACAGCGTCAATGAGGCCCACTCGCCGACCTGGGACCCACGGGTGCGAGGCTACGTGGACGGACTGAAGGGCACGGGACGATCGGCCCGCTACATTGGCTCCCTGGTCGCCGACTTCCATCGCAACCTGCTCAAGGGCGGGATCTTTCTCTATCCTGCCGAAGCCCGGGCACCCAATGGCAAGCTGCGCCTGGTGTACGAAGCCAACCCACTGGCCTTCATCATCGAACAGGCAGGTGGCGCTGCCAGTACCGGCCATACACCGATTCTCGACGTGCTGCCCGAGTCCCTGCATCAGCGCGTGCCTCTGGTCATCGGCAGCCCTCAGGATGTAGCCGAGTTTGAGGCGGCGTTGCGTGCCGCCCCACAGGAGCAGCACGTATGAACGCGACGCCCGTGCGCTACACGGATCTGCGGCCACAGCAATTCCGCGAGCGGTTGCAGCAGCGCCCGGTGGCCTACCTGCCGCTGGGGACGCTGGAATGGCACGGGGAGCACCTGCCGCTGGGCGCTGACGGCATCATCAGCGAAGGCTTGATGTGTGATTGTGCGCGTCAGTTCGGCGGCATCGTCATGCCGCCCATTCATCTGGGGCCCGACCGGGCCAGCCGTCAGGCGGATGGCAATTGGCTGTACGGCATGGACACGGCGGAGCGCGTCACCGATCCGCAACGACAACTGGAGGGCAGCTGTTATTGGGTCAGCCAGGGATTGTTTCTGCAACTCGTCGATGCCATCCTCGCACAATTGCAGCGAGCCGGTTTCCGTGCCGTCTTCGCCGACGGCCACGGCCCCTCGCGCAGTTCCTGGGTGGCCCATCTGGCCGACAGGGAGCAGCGTTTTGGCTTGAAACTTCTCGGCGTCACCTCTGAGGTGCGCGATCAGTGGCGCAGCCAGATGGATCATGCCGCCCGCAACGAAACATCACTGGTGATGGCCCTGAGACCCGAACTGGTCGACCTGGCCTGTCTCGACTCGAACCGGGAGGTCTGGCCACAGGGCGTCGGCGGCCAGGACCCACGTGATGCCACCGGCGACGAAGGCCGCCAATTGCTTGATGCCTCCATTCCCATCGTCGGCCGACTGCTCGACGCAACCGGCGTCTGACGCGGACCTCACAGACACCAGACTCCAGACACCAGACTCCAACAGACACCCGACTCAGGAGAACCAATGACTGTTCACATGCACGAAATGACCCGCGCCCAGATCAACGCCATCGCGCCCAAGGCGATCGGTGTGCTGTGTACCGCTGCCACCGAACAGCACGGCCCGCATATGGCGGTGGGCACGGACACGCTGCTGGTATCCACCGTCGCCGAGCGGGCCGCCCTGGCTGCGGCCGACACGGTGCCGGTTGTCATCACCCCGCCGCTGGCCTTTGGCAGCTCGCATCATCACTATCCGTTTGGTGGGACCATTTCGCTGACGAGCGCGACCTTTGCCGGCGTTGTCCTCGAGGTTCTCGAAGGCCTGGTGCGCACCGGATTCCGACATCTCGTCGTGCTCAACGGTCACGGGGGCAACAAGGATCTGGTCGGCATGGCCAGCCAGGATCTGGTCAATCGGCTTGGTTTTCCCGCGACCATCGCCTCCGCCAACTACTGGGATATCGCCAAACCCGCCATGGTGAAGGCCAATCTGCTGCCGGCACCGAGAATCCCCGGACATGCCGGTCATTTCGAGACGTCCGCCATTCTCTCGTTGCGCCCCGACTGGGTCGATGAGAAGGCACGTGCCGCCGTAACCGACATGGAGGGTGCGGACTCGGGCCTGGATGTGAATCTCACGGGTGCCGTCGTGCAGACCCACGGTGCCTGGGGCAAAGGCCCGGGGCATACGGACAATCCGGCGGCGGCCACAGCCGAACTGGGTACGCAGTTGCTCGACATCGCCGTCGCCGAGGTAGCCCGCTTCTTCCGTGACTTCAGCAAGGTTCCCGGCCCAATCACCGATTGACCTGCACCGACAGCACCACGCCCCTATGGGATGCCCCACAGGGGCGTGGCAGGTATTTCTCCAGCTGAAACGAGACCGATGATGGAACGCGACACCGCTTTTGAAATGGCCGCTTCCGCCATTCGCTTTGGCAGCGGCATCACCGCTGAAGTCGGCATGGATGCGGCAGACATGGCCCTGCAACGGGTGCTCGTCGTCACCGACGCCAACCTGGCTGAACTGGAACCTGTCGCCCGTGTACGGCAGTCACTGGAGGACGCCGGTGTCGTCCATGATCTCTATACGGGCGTACGGGTCGAACCGACGGACGCCTCTTTCAAAGACGCGATCCGCGTCGCCACAGAAGGCCAGTACGATGGCTACATTGCCGTCGGTGGCGGCTCCAGCATGGACACGGCGAAGGCGGCCAACCTCTACAGCAGCCATCCGCCGGCAGACTTCCTCGACTATGTGAACGCCCCCATTGGCAAGGGACTGCCAGTGCCCGGGCCCGTCAAGCCATTGATCGCGATTCCAACGACGGCGGGTACGGGTTCCGAGACGACGGGCGTCGCCATCTTCGACCTGGTGCAGATGCAGGTGAAGACGGGCATCGCGCACCGCCGCCTGAAGCCAACGCTGGGACTCATCGACCCCGATAACACGAAGACTCTGCCACCGGCTGTGGCCGCCTCCACGGGCCTGGATGTGCTCAGTCACGCCCTGGAGTCGTACACCGCCATTGCTTTCGATCAACGTCCACGCCCGGAGCGCCCCATTCTGCGCCCCTCGTACCAGGGGGCCAATCCCATATCTGACCTGTGGGCGCTGGAAGCGCTGGGCATGATGGCCCGGCATCTGCCCCGTGCCGTCGCCGACCCGGAGGATGATGAGGCGCGTGGTCAGATGTTGCTGGCTGCAGCCTTTGCCGGCATCGGCTTTGGCAACGCCGGCGTCCACCTGCCACACGGCATGTCCTACCCGGTTGCAGGCATGGTGCGCAGCTACATGCCGCCAGGGTATGGTGCCGACCACCCCATGGTACCCCACGGCAACGCCGTCATCGTCAACGCACCCGCCGTATTCCGCTTTACCGGTTGTGCCAATCCGCAGCGGCACCTGCGGGCGGCTGCGGTCCTCGGGGCGGACGTATCGGCTGCCAAGGAAGCGGACGCAGGGCGCATCCTGGCGGATGTCATCATCGACTTCATGCGGCGCCTCGATGCACCCAACGGTCTGCACGCGCTGGGTTATACGTCGGCCGATATACCCGCCCTCGTGCAGGGTACGCTGCCGCAGCACCGCGTGACAAAGCTGTCACCCCGGCCGGCGGCGGCCGAGGAATTGACGGCGTTGTTTGCGGATGCGATGTGCTACTGGTGACAGGTGCGATGCCACGTCTGCCGCCGGGGCCATCGGCTTGCTGGGGCTCGAGCCGCCCTGATCTGCAGGACGGAACCGTCGTCAGCTGTGCTGCTCGCCAGGCGCGACGTACACCGGCTCGCGTTCGAGGGTGACCCCAAAGAGATCGCGCACGGCGGCGGTCACCAGCGCCGCCAGGGCCAGCAGGTCGGCAGCGGAATCGCCGTGGCTGACCAGCGCCAGAGCGTGGTTGGCCGATATCCCCGCCTGCCCACGCCGTGTCCCCCGGGTGAATCCCGCCTGCTCCACGAGCCAGGCGGCGGGCACCTTGTGCAGGCCGTTGTTCGTGGCGTATGCCGGCAGCAGGCTGGCCTCCTGACCCCTTGCCTGCCAGCCTTGCCGCACCCGTGTCAGCTGCTCTGGTGTGAGCACCGGATTGAGAAAGAACGACCCGGCTGAACGTGCGTTGGGGTCAGCAGGGTCGAGGATCATCGACTTGGTGCGGCGCACGGCTATGACGGCGTTTCGTACCGCCATGGAGGCGACGCGGCCCGGTGTCAGAGTCTCCAGGTCCAGGCCATCTTCCTGCAGCCGGCGTGTCACGTCGGCGTAACGAATTTCAGGGCGCCGACGGCGGGACAGCCGGTAGCTGACGGCGGTGATGAGGAACCGGTCGCGATCCGCGGCTTTGAAGCGACTCGTACGGTAGCAGAAGCGACATTCGTCGGCACTGAAGGTGACCGGCTCGAGGGTGTCCCGTGACAGCGCCTGCACCTCGATGATGGATTCGGACACCTCCTGCCCATAGGCACCAACATTCTGCATGGGTGTCGCCCCCACCAGCCCGGGAATTCCTGACAGGCACTCCACACCCGACAGATCCTCACTGATGCAACGGACCACCAGTTCATCCCAGTCCTCCCCCGCAGCAGCCGTGACACGGGCGGCGTCACCGTCGGCACGGATATCGATGCCTCGCATGCCCACGTGGATCACGAGGCCAGCGAAACCGGCATCAGCAAAGATGGTGTTGCTGCCCCCGCCCAGCACATGCACAGGCAATCTGCGACCCGCCGCCCAGGCCAGAGCCTCGCGCAGATCCTCATCGCTGCTGCAGCGCGCCAGGAAGCGGGCTGCCCCGCCGAGGCGCAGGCTGGTGAAGGGCGCCAGCGGGATGTCCTGTTCGATATTCACCGATGCGTCGATCCCTGGTAATCGATCCCTTGTAAACGTGCCGTCCCGGGGGTAGGTTCCGAGTCGTCGAAACTTACGAGGACTTCACCATCACCGCAGGCAGAAGCCACTGTTGCTCCGACTTGAATGAAATCCTGCTCATCAATGTCTCCGGCCAGAATCTCCCGGGACTGACATCATCGATCACGGCGATCCTGGCCCGCTACGACGTGGCCGTACTGGACATCGGCCAGGCCGTCATCCACAACACG
This sequence comes from uncultured Gemmatimonadaceae bacterium, assembly GCA_937919035.1. Classification (GTDB taxonomy): domain Bacteria; phylum Latescibacterota; class UBA2968; order UBA8231; family UBA8231; genus UBA8231. The sequence continues at coordinate 3,896 of CALFPI010000387.1, read as the reverse complement.
CTGTCCCTTGGCTTCCTGGTGCAACTGGCGGATGCCGCCGAATCGGCGGCCCTCAAAGATCTGGTGTTCCGCGCCTATGAGCTGGGGGTGGAGATCCGCTTCACGCCCATCTCAGAAGATGACTACGGCGACTGGGTTGCCCAGCAACAGAATGAGCGCTACATCGTCACCCTGCTGGGCCCGCGCATCACCGCTGCTCATATCAGCGCCATCACTGCCATCGTCGCTGACAGTGGTCTGGATATCAGCGATATCAGCCGTTTGTCAGGGCGCATGCCGCTGCACCCGGACCATCGGCATGACCGTACGTGTGTGCAGCTGACGGTCGGTGGGCATGCCCCGGATCTGGGCGAGATGCGCTCCCGATTTCTGCATGTCTCCGCCGAGCAGGGCATCGATGTCGCCTTCCAGGTCGATGACGTCTACCGGCGCAACCGCCGCCTCGTTGCTTTCGATATGGATTCGACTCTGGTGCGGTGTGAAGTCATCGATGAGTTGGCCATCGCCGCCGGTGTCGGCGCACAGGTCGCGGCCATTACCGAACAGGCGATGAATGGCGAGCTGGATTTCCGGGCGAGTTTCGTCCGTCGCCTGGCCCTTCTGGAGGGCCTGCCCGAGGCAGTCCTTGAGCAGATCGCTGGGCGACTGCCCCTGGCGGATGGCGCCGAACGGCTCGTGGCCAATCTGAAGTCTCTGGGCTACAAGATCGCCATCCTCTCGGGCGGTTTCACCTATTTCGCCGAGTACCTGCAGCGGCGTCTCGGCATCGACTACGTGTACGCCAATGAACTGGAGATCGTCGACGGCAAACTCACCGGTCGTGTCGTTGGCGACATCGTCGATGGCGCGCGCAAGGCGCAGCTGGTGGAGGAAATCGCCCGTCGCGAAAATATCCGCCTGCAGCAGGTCATCGCCGTCGGTGATGGTGCCAATGACCTGCCGATGCTGAGTATCGCCGGGCTTGGCATCGCCTTCCACGCCAAGCCCATCGTCCGCCGGGAAGCGGGACAGTCCATCTCCAGCGTCGGCCTCGATGGCATTCTGTACCTGATGGGTGTCCGCGACCGCGAGGCGCAGGACTAAGGGCCGATGCGCACCGACGTTCCAGCAGCGGACCGCGTGGATGCCGCCGTACGCGATGCCGAAGCGGTGCTGCGTACGTGCGTGCATTGCGGGTTCTGCAACGCCACATGTCCCACCTATCTGCTGACGGGCAACGAACTGGAGGGCCCGAGGGGACGGATCTATCTGCTGAAGAATCTCCTGGAGGGCAACATCGAGGCCTCGGCGTCGACGGCCGAACACATCGACAACTGCCTCGGCTGTCTTTCGTGTGAAACCACCTGCCCCAGTGGTGTGGATTACTCACGGCTCCTCGATCACGGTCGCCCATTGCTGGAGCGTTCGTACCGTCGTGGCCGTTTCGACCGCTGGCAACGCGCCATGCTCAACCGTTTGCTGCCCAATCCCTCCCGCCTCCGCGCCGTCCTGCGCCTGCAGATTCTCCTGCGCCCCCTCGCCGCCCTGCTGCCGGCGCATCTGCGCCGACTGGCACGGATGGCCCCACAGCAGATGCCGGCCGTCGCCCAGTACCCTGGCCCGGGGATATTTCCCGCAGAAGGCAAGAAGCGCATGCGGGTCGTACTGCTGCCTGGCTGCGCTCAATCCGTCCTGGGTACGTCGATCAACGACGCCGCCATCCGCCTGCTGACACGCCGTGGTGCCGAGGTCATCCTCCCCGAGAGCGTCACGTGTTGTGGTGCGCTACCCTTTCACATGGGAGAGCGCCAGCACAGCCGACGCCACATGGAAACCGCCATCGATGGCTGGCATCAGCAATTGCAGCAGGGTGTCGATGCGATCGTGCTGACGACGTCCGGGTGTGCCACCGTCGTGAGGGACTACGGGCACCTGTTCACCGGCACATCGAGAGCCGATGCTGCAACCCTCGTCAGCGAGCGCACCCGCGACATTTCGCAGGTCCTGGTCGAGCTCGGCCTTGGCGACACCGTCGATGTGCCACGCCTGCGGGTCGCCTACCACGACGCCTGTTCCATGCAGCACGGGCTGCGCCTGCGTGAGGCCCCGCGGCAACTGCTGCGTGACGCCGGTTTCGAGATCCTGGAAGTGCCGGAGGGACACATCTGCTGCGGCAGCGCCGGCACCTACAACATGCTGCGCCCTGTCATGGCCGATGAACTGCAGCGGCGCAAGGCGCAGCACATCGGCAGTGTGCAACCGGATGTTGTGGCGGCGGGCAACATCGGCTGCATCGAACAGATTGCCGCCGCCATCCAGCCTCCCGTGATTCACACGGTAGAACTGCTCGATTGGGCGACCGGTGGCCCCTGCCCGCCAGCACTGGGCAGCAACCGACCCGTCATCATTCCAGGGGATGTCACGTGATCCGCAGGCGCTCTACCATTGCCCTTGCCGTTGGTTTCCTGGTTGTTCCGGCAATCCTCCATCTCGGCATCTGGTCACCGGAGCCACTCGGTGTCGATGCCGTCTCGGCGGTGACACCCGGTTACATCGCGGTGGTGGGTGCGGGCAACCCATCGGGTCCGGGGGCACCGGCGACACCCACCGTGGAAGATCTCGTTCGCGGCGCCTTCTACCTGTCCGGTGGATTGCACAAGGCGATCGATTCGAGTGCCGAAGATGTGCTGCTGCGCCCCGGCCACACGCCGATGGACAAGAAGGCGCTGGCGCAACACGCGGAAGTGCTTCGTGCCGTCATCCTGTTATTGCACGACATCGCCCACGATGCACGCATCACCCTGCTGCTGGGGGGCGTCCCGGGATCCGGCGTACAGGCGCCACCGGGACTGACCGAGGCTCTGCAGGCGATCGTCGCTGATCCGGCGCTGGCCGACCTGGACCTTGTCCTGCTGGACCTGAACAAGGAAGAAACCGAAGGCATCGAGGTCCCGGATGGCGGCGAAGCTGCCGACGAATACCCGGTGCCGATTGTCCTGCTCGAATGTGATGCCGTCGTCAATGTTGCCCGCTACCACGGTTCGCTCAGTGCCCTGCAGAACCTTGTGGGACTGGCCCCGGCGGCAATGGGAGCGGCGGATGAGGACCGCGACGGCTATCTGGTGGACATGGCACTGCTGGCCGATGTGGAGTTCACAATTCTCGATATGCTGGGACGCGATCACCCGCGCGGCCCCGTCGTCCTGGCCAGCGCCGACGGGCTGGCCGTGGACCGACTCGCCGAGGCCCTCGCCGGCAATGACAGGATCCCACCGGCCCTGACGCGAGCGGGCGGGCGCCTGTTGGGCATGTCCGCCCTTGCAGGCATCAAGGTCGGCGGCCTTGAGGTGGTCGGCACATGGACACCCGACGCTGCGGCGCCCGCCGCGCAGTGAGTCTCTGGGCGTCAGCCTGGTTGTCGCGCCCGCCACTTGGCGAAGGTAAAGTCCTTGGACTGCACGAAACCGTGGATCTCGGCCTCCATGTCCCGCACTTCCGCCGCCGCTTGAGCCACGGCCGCCGCCTGCGCAACAGGAATGCGCACGCAGCCATCGGCGTCGGCGAAGATCAGATCCCCCGTGTGCACGCGCAGTTGACCGACCGTGGTTGAGCCACCAAATCCCTTGAGGTGGAAGACCCCATGCCCCGGCACCGCGCCCCAGGCCCATATCGGCAGCCCTACACGCTCGATGCCCTGCACATCCCGTACGGTGCCATCAATGACGGCGCCCACAACGCCGAGACGCTGATGCAACCCCGCCATGCCGTCACCGAAGCTGGCGCCGCGTCCCGGACGTGAGTCCACATCCTTCATCACCGTCAGCAAGGGCCCCTGCAGTCCATGGAGCCACTCATAGTATTCGACCCACGGCACGGCAGGAGCATCGGGGTCATTCGTCGTGACTTCGACGGTCGCG
>CALFPI010000386.1 GCA_937919035.1 uncultured Gemmatimonadaceae bacterium | reverse complement strand
TGAACAGGCGGTTCTTCTTGGCGCCGCCGAAACACAGATTGCCGATCACTTCGGGCGTGTGCAGAAACGCCAGCAGCGAGCCATCCGGCGCATGAACACGAACGCCATTGGTATCGCTGCCCCCCCAGCCCCAGCTGCACCAGAGATTGCCGTCCGTGTCGCAGCGGATGCCATCGGTGAATCCCGGGGCAAAATCAGCAAAGACCCGAGGCTTGGTGGCACTCGCACCGTCGGCACCGACGTCGAAGGTTATGATATTCGCCGCGTACTCGGGGCCGTCCGTCGCCCCCGAGTCAACGACGTATACCTTGCTGTAGTCGGGTGAAAAACAGATGCCGTTGGGCCGGTGCATGGGGCCCTCGGCGACAGCCTTGATGTCTCCCGTGGCGGCGTCGACACGATAGACACGATTGGGCTGCTCCGGCGTGGCCAGATGGCCCTCATACGGCCCGAGAATCCCGTACCCCGGGTCCGTGAACCAGATCGAGCCATCGGCGTGGACGGCGGCATCATTCGGCGCATTCAGCGGTTTGCCGTCGAAGGCATCGGCAAGCACTGTCCAGCTGCCATCATACTCGCGTCGGGTCACCCGCCGGGTATCGTGTTCGCAGGCCACCAGTCGTCCCTGATTGTCCCGCGTGTGGCCGTTGGCGTAGTTCGACTCCGCCTGGAAGATGCTCACGTGGCCATCCTCTTCGCACCAGCGCAGTGTTCGATGGTTGGGAATGTCGCTCCAGATCAGGCAACCCCAGTCCCCAAGCCACACAGGTCCCTCCGCCCACAGCGCCGTGTCGTGGCCCACGCCGTGCCAGATGCGCAGCAGCGCCGAGTTGCCCTGCCGGCCGGTGAAGCGCGAATCCATGACCTCCCACGCCGGATCCGGATAGGTGACGGGGGTCTGCCCCGTCCAGTCGCGGTCCCGACCGTAGGAATCTGTGCTCGCTGGGTGCATCTGCGTCTTCTCCTGAATTGCTGTTACGAGAGGGCTGGCTTAGGCCAGGATGAATTGCTGCACGATCTGGGCGACATCTTTCCTGAGATGCCTACAACCGGCTTCTGCCTTTCATGGTACGTTGACCGTCTTCATGGTACGTTGACCGTCGCTTCGGCAGTCAGCCCCGAGGCCCCCTCGGTGGCCCGCACAGTCCACAATCCCGGCAGATCATTCGGCGCCAGATCCAGTTGCACCGTCAGGCGACCATCGATCGCCGCATAGGCGCCGCTGAATTCTGCCGGTCGGCCCTGAGGATCGGTGATGTCGAGTTGCAGCGGCAGTACCGCAGCCAGCGGTCCATCCGCACTCCGTACCTCGATCACGATCTGCACCTGGCCTCCTGTTGAAACCATGGCGCGATCAGATGGTCCGCACGAAGGCAACCCGAC
>CALFPI010000385.1 GCA_937919035.1 uncultured Gemmatimonadaceae bacterium | reverse complement strand
CGTGGAAAGGAATCGACCACTGCGGCCGTGCGGGGTCGTTTGTCAGCAGCGTCAACTGTCCCGTCACTTCGCCGAATACCGTGGGCGCGAAGTCCATACGAACCGTCTGCGACTGCCCGGCACCGACGGTCAGCCAGCGAGGCGTGAGAATCAGCTGTCGGGTACCAGTCAGGATGCTGTTGATGCGCAGGTCGAGATCCCCCGTGTTCGACAGCGTCAGGGACTGTGAGTGCCGCTTGCCTACGGTCCACATGCCCAGATCGATCTCGCTGATGGTCAGGATCGCCCCACCACCCTTGCCGTGCAGCGCGATGTCGTGGCTCGGATGGAGCGGGTCATTCGTCAGCAGACGCAGCGTCCCGGCGTATGGTTCACGGCGCAGCGGCGCCAGTGTTACCGAGACCGCCCCGCTGCCTCCGGACGGCAGTGTTGTCGACGTGACGCTGGCGGCGAATCCCAGGGCCGAGACCTGCTGGCCGGCGCTACGCACGGTGCCGCCTGCATCGATCAGTTCGAGGCCGGTCACCTGCAGCTCGGCGTCGCCTGCATTGCCCAGCGGCAATTCGGCCTGCCGTGTGCCACCGACCCATGTTGTGCCCAGATCGAGTTCTCCTGCTACCTCGAGCCTTGGGGCCAGGCCGTGGATGGCAACGGGCAGTTGCAGCAGCGTCCGGCCATTGTCATCCCGCCACTGAAGCTCGGTTGTCGTTTGCCCAGGGGCAGGGGGTGCCCAGCGGGCCTCCACCGAATACGACTCGCCCGGTGCCAGTTGTAGCGCCGCGCCCGCCGACAGGGCCAGCCCCGTGGTCACGGGCGTAACATGTGCTGTCAGTGGGCCGTCGTTGCGCAGAACGATCGTCGCCGTCACCTCCTGCCCGAAGGGGACTGCGCCGAAATCGAGCCCCGCCGGCCACACCGCCAGGGTCGGGCGTGCCGCCTGCAGGACCAGCAGGCGGCCGCCGCGACGATCACCCTCCAGCACGAGCAGGCCACCGTCGGCCGAGGCTTTGAGATCGATGAGGCTTGGGGCGAATCCCTCTGCCACAAGCGTTACCACGGAGCCGTCGATGTGGTAAATACGATTGGCTGCCGTCGCCGCGTAGAGGGCGCCGTCACCGGTCACCGCCAGGGCCACAGGGGTCTCAGGGACCGTACCGATATGGCGCTGCTCCAGCGGCCCCCGGGCGCTGCCGTTGCCATCCAGATCGCGTAGCAGGAGGATGTCCCGTGAGCCCTGCAATGCCAGATAGACACCACCCTCGGCGGCCGCGACCAACACGGCACTCTCTGCGGGCAGCTCGGCGAAGACATCGATGCCGCCCCCGCCGATCCCCCGACCGCCTAGAGCCTGCGGGTATCCTGGAATGTTCAGCAGCCGCGAGGGGCGCAGGCGTAGCAGACGCCCATCACCAGACCCATCACCAGACCCATCACCAGCCTGGTGCATGAACACATCACCAGCAGAGCCCGTGGTCAGTGCTCCCGCACCGGCGAAAAAGAAGTCGAGATCGTAGCGTTCCACATCTCGGTCTGTGCCGTCGCGACCGAAACGGACCAGCGTCATGGGCTTGGGCTGACCGGCGCCTGTCGTCGTCACCAGCAGCAGGCTCGCACCGAAGTCGTCGATGGTGACGCCACTTGTGTGAAACCGATTCGACTCGTTGCTGAGAAGATCTTCGCGCCTGCCGGAAGCATCGATGGCGGTCACCGAGGAGCGGCTCGTCACCAGTGGCACCCCGCTGAGGGGGTGAACTGCAATCTGCTGCAACTCCGGCAGGGGCAGGGCGGCCAGCGTCTCCACCTGCCAGAGCGCGTGATCGATGGCGATCCGCTGCGCCACAGGCAGGATGGTGGCGCGAACGGTTCGTTGCAGGACCCGGTGCGTCAGGACGTCGGTGAAGATGACATCACCCGTAGGGGTCGTCGACAGACGCGTGGGTGTGCCGGCACCCTCATCAGCGACAATCTGCAACACACCATTGGCGTCGACGTGCACGAGACGACTGTTGCCTGAGTCGGCGATGATAAGTCCCCCGGCGCCATCCGGCTCGACGCCTGTCGGTGTGTTCAGCGGTGCTTGACGGGCCAGGCTGCCTGCCTCAGCCCTACCGGCGGATCCCGTGCCGGCAACGAGCCGCAACAGGCCGTCCGCGCCGAGGCGATAGACGCGGTGCGCACCGGCATCGGCGATCCAGAGCACGCCGCGGCTGTCCACCTTGATATCAACGGGTTGCAGGATCGCCGAGGCCGTTGCCGGTCCGCCATCGTCGACGGGGAACGTGAGGCCGTTGCCAGCGACCGTTGTCAGCCTGCCGTCATGCTCCAGACGGCGCACGACGCGGTGGCCGCTGTCGGCGATCAGCAGTCGGTTCTCGGCGTCGAAGGCCAGCGCTGTGGGACGCCGCAACGGAGAACTCTCCGCCGCAACCGGCCCGGCGACAACGATGACACCGCCATCCGGGTCGAGGCGCACGACGCGGTCATTGCCCGTATCGGCGACAAAGGCGCGCCCCTGTCTGTCAAAGGCGATGTCTTCCGGCTGGCTCAGTGGCAGATCTGCAGCAGACCGGATGATGCCGTCCGTGCCAACGCGGCGGATCGCGTCGTTGAGTCGGTCAGCGAAGAACAACGTGCCGTCTGCGGCAAAATCCATTCCGGCCGGTGCATAGAGTGCGGCATTCAGCGCCGCCGTGCCGTCCCCAGCCGCACGGACCGTGCCATTGCCGGCGACGGCCCGGGTCCCATCCACTTGGTCCCCATCGAGGGCCAGCACACGGCGCGCGCCACGATCGGCGACGTAGATCGTACCGTCCCCGCCGACATTGATCGCAACCGGCATCGACGTGTCGGCGGCAAAGCGGTGTACCACCGTCAGGGCTGTCGGGCCCACGAGATCGCCATCGGCGAAACCTGGTGCCCGTTCAAGGCGCAGCACCTGGCGAGCCCGCGCATCGAGGACAAAGACCTGCTGATCCGGGCCGATCGCGACGTCGATCGGCTTGAGCCCCACCATCAGCGCCGACACCTGGCGGCCAGCATCGAAAGCGTTGTCGGAGCCATCTCCGGCCACCGTCCAGAGGCGGCCGTCGGGCGCCACGACACGTACTCGTCCGTTGCCGGTGTCGGCGATCCAGATGGCGCCGTCGTCACTTACCGCCACGGCGCGCGGATCGGCCAGTTGACCAAGAGCCGCTGGTGCACCATCACCGGAGAATCCCCGTGTCCCGTTGCCAGCGACCCGGCGACCCTGACCGTCGGTATCGAACTGCCAGACGACCTGCGTGCCGCGATCGGCTACATGCACGCCGCCAGCGGGCCCTACCGCGACAGAAGCCGGCGCGAAAGTGCCGGCAACGGTTGTGAACAGAGGATGGTCCGCGCCGACGAAGGTGTGCAGTCTGCCGTCCTCGAGCAGAATGCGGATCTGCCGATTGGCCAGATCGACAAGCAGCAGGTGGCCCTGCCGGTCCATGGCCAGATCGGCGACGATCCCCAGGCGACTGCGCAGCGCTGGCTGCGCCACGCCATCGAATCCGTAGGCGCCGCTGCCGACGACGGTGTGCATGGTGCCGTCAGCGGTGACGAAACGTACCCGATTGAACTGCTCGTCGGCGATCCACAGGCCGGCGTCCGTCGCCAGAACACTTGCTGGCTGCAGTCCGGTGGCCAACGCCGCAGCGCCCTCGCCGGCGCCCCCGCCGGCGACCACCTGCAGGGGGCCGATCGCCAGATCAGAGGCGCTGGCAGCCCGCAGGAACAACGCAACGAAGCAGCAAAGCGCAACGATTGGCAGGCGCATGGTACGGGTCATGGCGGACAGGAACTCCGTGACGGGGTAACACACCGAGGGTGGAAATGACACACAGCATAGAGTGTACTCAGCCGGCGCACAGGAACAAGACCGCCCGTGGCAGTCCGGGTGATCAGTCCCTGTCCAGGCTGAGGCTGCCTGCGGAAACAACCGCGTCGAAGCCC
>CALFPI010000384.1 GCA_937919035.1 uncultured Gemmatimonadaceae bacterium | reverse complement strand
GGAGGCGTTGCCGGATAGGGAGGCTCCGTCCGAGCTGCCAGCCCCACTGGTGGACCCGACGGACAGTGTCGCCATACGCGGGCGCCACAGCGTCATGGCCGCGCAGGATGGCATGCCCATCGTTGTCCCTGCAACGGACGGACTGTCGATGCCGTTGGTGGCCCCGGGCGGCAGCTTCTACATGCCGCTGGTCAGGCCCGGAGCCGCGCCGGAGATGCGGGCGCCAGATACATTGGTGCCAGATACATTGGTGCCTGAGGCAGCCGCACCCGATACAACCGTGTCTGACCCCGAGTAGGTACGGGCCGGCACCGGGGCGGTCAGGGCGCAGCCGGCACCGTCGACAGATGTGACGAGACCACCGGCGCTTCGGCTGCCGTCTGCCAGGGCGTCGACGGCCACCAGTGGGCCGGCATCGGTACAGCCCCGGGCACGACACTGCCGCCAGGCAGGGGAGTGGCAACGGCGACGCCCTGCTGGCGGGCGGCGACGAGGACCCGCTCGATCGGCTCCGTCCAGCTATGCAGCGCCAGATCGAACAAGCCCCAGTGCACGGGGATCATGAGACCGCCTCGAACCATGGTGTGTGCCTGCACGGCCTGTTCCGGACCCAGATGTACGTCGGCCCACATGGCATTGTAGGCGCCCGACTCGATCATGGTCACGTCAAACGGACCCAGACGCTCGCCGATGTCGGTGAATCCGGGGAACATGGCCGTGTCGCCGCTGTAGTAGATCCGGTGCCGTGGCCCCAGCAACGCCCAGCCGGCCCACAACGTGCAGTCCCGATCCCGCATGAGCACGGAGCGTCCGGAGAAGTGTCGTGCCGGCGTGGCGACCAGACGCAGGTCACCGATGGTCTGCTCCTGCCACCACTCCAGTTCCGTGATGCGCCCGGCCGGCACCCCCCAGTGTTCGAGATGCGCACCAACTCCCAGGGGCACGATGAAGGGCACGTCGCTGGCGGCGAGGCGCCGGATCGTGGGAAAGTCGAGGTGGTCGTAGTGGTCGTGGGAGATGACGACGGCGTCCAGCGGCGGCAGGTCGTCGAAATCCAGGGGGGGTGGGAAGAAGCGCTCGGGTCCAAGCCAGTTGAAGGGCGAGGCACGTTTTCCCCAGACGGGATCGATGAGGACGCGCCGGCCGTCGATTTCCACCAGCAGCGTCGAGTGGCCCAACCAGGTGATGCGCAGGCCTCCGGCGGGGGGCTCGGCAAAATCCGCGGCAACGCGATGCACAACCGGGGGTGTTGCGGCGGGCACGCTATGCGGGCTGCCCCCTGACATCCAGGCGCGCGCGGCGGCGAAGAACGCCGGGTCCACTCGTGGCAGGACATCAACGAAGTGGCCGTCCTGCCAGTACTCGGAGGCCTCCATACGTGCCAGACGTGTCCCCGAAGCCTGGACACCCATGGCGGTCCAGCCCGTGAAGTACGCCGCCACCAGCGCCTGCAGCAGCAGTACGGCAAGGCCGGCACCGACGAGCAGCATCCGCCTCACGTCGACTGGCACCACTCATCAACGAGGATGCCGTAGACGAAGTGGTCCCGCCACCGGCCGTCGCGCAGCAGCGCATCGTGACGCAAGGTGCCCTCCTGCTGCAGGCCAATCTTTTCCAGCACACGAGCCGAGGCATGGTTGTCGACGTCACAGGTCGTGGTGATGCGGTGCAGATCCAGGTCCTCGAAGCCAAAGCGCAGCATTTCGCGTGCTGCCTCCGTGGCATAGCCTCGGCGCCATACGTCACGGCGAAAGCAGTAGCCGAGAAAGCCCTTCCGATGCGCCGGCGTGACGGTGAGGCCGACACCACCGACGAGCCGCGACGAGTCCTGCTCGACCACGGCCAACTCGAAGCAGACCCGTGGTGTCACCTGGCTGGCGGCGATGTTGCGCGCCACAAACTCACGGCTGTTCGTCTCTGTGTTGGGGCCCCAGGCCATGAAGTGCACGACCTCGGGATGGGCATCGTACTCGTGTACGCCGTGCCAGTCCTCTGCCTCGAAATCACGCAGCAGCAGTCGCTGCGTGCGCAGGGGCAGCTTCGTCATGCGGCATCGATGGTGACGGCATCCTGCTGGCCAAGACCTTCCACGCTCAGCTGCACGCGCTGGCCGGCGCTGAGGAATTTCTGCGGCTTGAGGCCCATACCGACACCTGGAGGCGTGCCAGTGGCGATGAGATCACCGGGCTGCAGGCTCATGATCTGACTCAGGTAGTGGACGATGAAAGCGACACCGAAGATCATGGTCTTTGTTGTGCCATTCTGATATCGATGACCATCGACGTCGAGCCACAGGGACAGGTTCTGCGGATCGGGCACCTCGTCACGTGTGACCAGCCACGGGCCGAAGGGGCCGAAGGTGTCGCAGCTTTTGCCCTTGGTCCAGTTGCCCCCGGTTTCCAACTGGAAATAGCGTTCCGACACATCGTGCACGGTGCAGTATCCGGCGACGTGACTCATGGCATCGGCCTGGGACACGTAGCGTGCCTCACGGCCGATGACGAAACCCAGTTCCACCTCCCAGTCTGTCTTCGTGCCGTTGCGCGGGATGACGATGGGATCATTGGGGCCGTTGATGGCACTTGTTGCCTTCATGAAGACAATCGGCTCTGTCGGGATCGGGTTGCCGGTTTCAATGGCATGGTCGGAGTAGTTGAGACCGATGCAGATGAACTTGCCGACATTGCCCACGGGTGGCCCCAGTCGGGGTGTGCCGCTCACCTGAGGCAACGACGCCGGGTTGAGGGCGCCAAGCCTGGCAAGCGTATCGTCTGCGAGGCTTGGGCCATCGATATCGTCGACGTGCGCCGACAGGTCGCGCAATACGCCCTGGTCATCAAGCAGTCCCGGCTTTTCTTGTCCTTTGCTGCCATAGCGAAGCAGTTTCATGTCTGTGTCCTGTTGGTGGTTTGGGTTGACTACTCTCTGTGCAGGTCTACCGGCCCCTGCAGCTGCAGGGCAAGAACGGTCATCATCGGGTCAGTTTCCGCCGCCGGGACGTCGATGTAGAGGATGCCGGGCACGGTGCTCCAGTACTGCTTGCCGAGGATCTGACTGTGCAGCTTGGTGCCATTGCCAACGATGCGAATCCGGTCCACGGGGCTCTTCAGTCCTTTGACGACGACGGGTCCGTCCGGACGATGTGGCAGGAACAGGTAGAGAATACGACCATCTGCCGACAGTGTCGTGGGGCCGTAGAAGTGGCCGGCGGGAATGCCGGCGCGTGTGCCGTAGATGGCCTCGGCGTGGGCTCGGGTCCAGCGGCCGAGTTGCTGCAGGATGTCGGCCTGCTCTGGCGGAATCGTGCCGTCGGCGCGGGGTCCGATGTCGAGCAGCAGATTGCCGCCGCCAG
>CALFPI010000383.1 GCA_937919035.1 uncultured Gemmatimonadaceae bacterium | reverse complement strand
CATCGCTCTCAAGAATTACAACGGTCAATGCGTCAACTACCCTAACACTGGGGGGTAGCGGGTAACGGATTTCATCTTGTTGACGATCTGGCTGACGCGGGTCCCCGCCTCGTAGATACTCTCTAGTTTTTCTCTGAATTCGTCGTCGACGTGTTTGGTCAGCAGCAGTTGGATCTGACTGGTCATGACAGCCAGTGGGTTGTTGATTTCGTGCGCCGCCGCCCCGGCGGTCTGCATCAGCACTCGATTGCGCTCCGCCTCGATAAGCCGGTTCCACATGCCCACGACCCGCGCTCCTACTGCCAGTCGAGCGTGCAGTTCATTTTTGGAGAAGGGCTTGGTTACGTAGTCATCCGCCCCCTCCTGCAGGCCGACAATGATGTCATCCTCGTGGTCCCTTCCAGTGACAAAGATGATGTAGGGCATCATGGATCCGCCGGCAGCCCGGACACGGCGACAGACCTCGATGCCGTCCATCTTCGGCATAAGCCAGTCAAGAATTGCCAATTGTGGCGCATCCGGTTGCTGTAAGATGTTCCAGGCCTCGGCGCCGTCCTGGCAGGCAATCATTTCGTGCCCCCATTGGCTTAGGTACCCCTGCAACAACAGGGCCGTCGTCGGATTGTCTTCCGCCACCAGAATTCTCATGCCAAAAACTCCATGCTAGACTTCATGGTCTGAGCTCAAAGAAACCGATCGGTGCGATTTGTCCGTTCAGCACAGCATCCACCTCATATCGGCCGCCAAAAGCCCTGCGTGTCGACCAGTCCGCCAATGAGATCTTCTTCTGCACGCTGAGCAACTCCCCTGGCGCCAGAGCCAACGCCTTGGCTTTGAACACCTGAGGGTCTGTGTTCTCATTGGCCTTAACATAATGGATTCGACAGTCCACCATGGCACGGCACCACCCCTGGTCTGTATTCCGGTAAAGTCGCTCGGGCTTTTCTGCGCCACCAGGTGTGGATGAGAAGGAACCAGGGAACGACAGATTTTTCTGCCGGTGCTGCCAACCTTTTCGGCTGGGCCGGGTCTAACCATGCAAAACGCATACGGGAGGACCCGCCATGTTTGCCTCAAGAGTATCGATCACCATCCGTCGTATCATCAGCGACTCATCCATACTCGTCGGAGGGGGTATCTGGTTGTACTACAGCATGAGCAATATCAAAGCCCTGTTTTAGCATCCCCGAGACGAATCTCTGCATCACGTTCGCCAGAACGTCGATTCGGGATTCGGCTGATAGGCGATGTTGAGGTGCGGCGTCTCGACCCTTTCGCCACACTGGCGGCTGTCGACGCCAGCGATCGCCAATCCCGTTGTCAGCAGCGCCCGCTCCACCGGATAGGTGGGACGGCCACTTGCGAACATCCGCTCGATGTGATGGACCTGGGGAGAGAAGAAGCTGGCCAGGGTCGTGTGCGCCGGCGGCATGGGCAGATAGACCTGGGTCGAGAATAACGCACGCTGGCCCCCGAGTCGGGCGGCGAAGCAGAAGTCACCGACGAGTCCATTCCATATGATCATCGTGCACCGCAGGCCGTCGAGGTGTTCGTACTGATAGGCCCACGGGTGTTGGGCGAGGGTCTTCATCTCGTCGATGCTGGGGTAGAGGTGGTTGAATCCCGGGCGGCCGGGTGTGAGCTGATGGCTTCGACACAGACAAGCGGTCAGCAGATCCGCTGACCAGAGGCCGCCTGCGTGGGCCTCCCAGAAGGCATCGCCCCGGTAGTCCTGTAGCCATCGCACACCGGTCTCGCCACCCCGTCGACGTTCGACCATGGCCTGAATGGTCTCCAGGGCGTGGATGTCACCGCCGTCATCTCCCACACTCGCCACACACATCGCCTCTTCGACGCCAGCCCCCAGGGGGAGATCCACGGATGGGATCCTGCGGGTCACGGGAAGTGAGGACCCGGCCATGAAGGCAAATCCGAGTTCCTTCGACGTGTCGTACATCTCCCGAGCACGTCCCCAGTCCCACGAAAGGTGTTTGTCATTGAAGACGGGCACGCTCTTGCCCGTCGTGCGGAAGACGGATGTGATCTGCTGGAAGAACTCGTAGCGTGGATAGAGTTTCTGGCCCCTCTCGTTGTGGGGGTAATCGCCGTGCTCGGCGATGAGCAGCACGCCATCGACGTCCAGGTCCGAGCCGCCCAGGGTCAGTGCGTCGGCGACGGTGGGGTAGATCCTGAGCTGGGGGAAACGCTCGGCGCGTTCGCGGCTCAGGTCGCGTTCATCGACCTGGTCGACATAGAGCGAGACGAGGTCCATCTCCGGTCGGTGATGGTGGCCGTTCCAACCGTAGCCGTCCAGGAACCGATCGCAGATGTGCTGGGCGTGGGCGTATTTATGGTAGATGGAGAGGATGGCGGCGATGCGCGGGCGGGTGCTTCGCATTACCGGGACGTCAGGATCTCCGCCAGGCGATCATCCCTGGCCTCATCGCCCACGAGCACGAGGTGGCGTGGACCGTCGTCGTCGTCGACAGTGCGGGTCACGTAGGTGTCACCGCTGATGACGAACCGTGCAATCGCCGCCGTCGTCACGCTGGGCTCGATGGCGTCGGCAAAGCGTTTCATGCTCCTCACGTGGCCATCGACACCGGCGACCTTGAGGCCCGTCGCCAGACCCGCTGCATCAGCTGGACTGCCGAGTACGACGTCTCGCACGGGGCCCTCCTCGTCGATGCGGACGCCGATCGATTCGCGTGCATCGTGACTCCCTTTCCGGGCTTCCTCGCCGTCGGGTGGCTCCGGAAGGATGTTGCTGAACTGCAGCAGATAACCGGTCTCTTCGAGTACGTCCAAGGGCACACGCTCCTGCGTCGCCGACCAAACGGAGAAACCCGCGCGGGCGCCGCCCCCACCCACTGTACGGGGCACACCGCTTTCGCGCTTCGGCGGCAGGCGTACGGAGATCGCTACGAGTTCCTCGGTCTGGGCTCGAAGGTGCCCATCGCAGACTGAGGCACCGGACCAGCTTGCATCCCGGCGACAAGGCTCAAAGGCTACACTTGTCCTCAGGGGCCAATACGTAGCCCGAAAGCGAGACCAAATCCGTCCATGGCCGGATTGGCGCCCTGGAAGCCGTTGTAGCGAGCCTCCAAGGCCAGCCCTACTGCACCATGAACGACATACGTTAACTGGGACTCGGTTACCCAGCGATTGGGCGCGTCCTTGTTCAGGTGAAAATCGGTAAAACCGCTCAGAGTGGCTCTCTTGCTGAGCCCCATCCAATGAATCAGACTGAATTGCTGACCCGACCCATCCGTCTCGTACGGCAACACACGCCATTGCAGCCATGCCCGGTGCGTAACGGGAACGGCATGTTTGTAGGTGAAGCCGACGCGC
>CALFPI010000382.1 GCA_937919035.1 uncultured Gemmatimonadaceae bacterium | reverse complement strand
TACTGCATCTACCGCTATCGTGAAACACGCGCCATGACGATGGGGCAGTTTTTCGAGATGCGCTACAGCCGCGGTTTCCGCATCTATGCAGCCTCGCTGCAGTCCCTCTCCGGGGTCGTCAACTATGCGATC
The DNA here is from genome assembly GCA_937919035.1 of uncultured Gemmatimonadaceae bacterium. Taxonomy (GTDB): domain Bacteria; phylum Latescibacterota; class UBA2968; order UBA8231; family UBA8231; genus UBA8231. Next base: position 3,219 of record CALFPI010000382.1, on the reverse strand, counting down.
TTTCCGGCCGTGGGCGCCCGCTTCCTCATCTACTACTGCGACCTGCCCCTGCATGTGAGTTTCTTCGGCTGGGTCCTGCCGACCTTCGCACTGGTGATGGCACTGTTTCTGTCGGCAGCGGTCATCGTTGTCAGCCTCGGTGGCCAGATCACGATCATGGTGACGGACTGCATTCTCGGCATTCTCAGCTATCCGCTGTACGCCATCGTCGTCATCGCCCTGCTGGTGAAGTTCTCCTGGAGCGGCGATATGGCGCCGACGTTGCTGGATCGTCCCGCAGGGGAGAGCATGCTCAACCCCTTCGATATCGATCAACTGCGCAACTTCAACATGTTCTACATCTTCGTTGGCCTTTTCAGCAACGTCTTCAACCGCATGGCCTGGTCCGGCACGCAGGGGTATAACGCGGCGGCAGTGAACGCCCACGAGCAGAAGATGGGCGCCGTGCTGGGCACCTGGCGCGCCGGTTTTCAGACGATGATGATCCTGCTGCTGGCCGTTGCGGGCTACACCTTCCTGAACAACGACGACTTTGCCGAGGGTGCAGCTGCTGCCCGGCAGGAGTTGACGTGGAAGGCCGTCAACGACGTTGCGGCGGACGCCAAGTTTGATGCCGTGAAAACAGAGCTGCGCAGCTACCTCGACACGGGGGAGATGACGCCAGAGCTGGCGACGTGGTCAGAGGGCATTCATTTCGAGGACAAGGATGAAAACGAGCCCCTCCGTGACATGGTCAAGGAGGGCATGGCGATACAGGACAAGAGCGCGGCGCAGACCTTCGGCGCCATTCATGATCAGATGCGCGTGCCCATGGCCCTGCGGCACATCCTGCCCATTGGTGTCACCGGCGTTTTCTGTGCGCTGTGCATCTTTCTGCTGATCAGCACAGATACGACCTACATGCACTCCTGGGGCAGCATCATCGTGCAGGACATCGTGCTGCCCGTGCGCGGTCGCGCCTTTACGCCCCAGCAGCAGTTGCGTCTGTTACGACTCGTCATCGCCGGTGTCGCGGCTTTCGCCTTCTTCTTCTCACTGATGTTCGCCCAGGTCGACTTCATTCTCATGTTCTTCGCCATCACCGGAGCCATCTGGCTTGGCGGCGCCGGGCCCTGCATCGTTGGCGGATTGTACTGGCGTCGGGGCACCTCCGCCGGTGCTTTTGCCACACTGACAGCAGGTTCGATTCTGGCCGTGGGTGGCATCATCGCGCAGAAGACGTGGGTGGAGCACATCTACCCCTGGCTGGCTGAGACAGGGCGACTGGGTGGTGTGACAACCGTCGTTGAGGGGCTGTCACGGCCTCTGGAACCGTATGTCGAATGGCGTGTGTTGCCCGACAAGTTCCCGATCAACTCGCAGGAGATCTACTTCATCGCCATGCTCACGGGCGTGGTGCTGTATGTGATCGTCTCGCTGCTGACGGGCAAAGAGCAGTTCAACATGGAACGCATGCTGCACCGCGGTAAGTATCGCCGCGCCGGTGAGGAAGAGGTCATCCACGAAGAACTCACGTGGAAGACGGCGTACCGCAAGATTCTCGGCATCAACTCGCAATACACCCGTGGGGATCGCATTCTGTCCTGGTCCGTGTTCCTCTACTCCATGCTCTGGGGCTTCGGCAGCTTCGTCGTGTTGACGATCTGGAACAGCATATCCCCCTGGCCCGACAGCTGGTGGGCGAACTGGTTCAAGATCTACAACCTCGTCGTGCCCGGCATCATCGCTGTCGTGTCGACGGTGTGGTTCACCATCGGCGGCGCCTGGGATCTGCGGCGGCTGTTCCAGCGCCTGGAAACCAAGGAAGAGGATCACCTCGATGACGGCCGTGTTGTCGGCCATGTCAGTGCTGACGACGTTGGGCATGTGCACGAAGTGGAAGGGGACTGAGACGGCCTGGTCCAGTCGATCCGGCCTGACTGAGCCGATCCTCGTTCGGTAGCATCAGCATTCGGTTTTCGGGTATAGTACCGCTACACACTCGAAACCGGATACGATGAGCTTCAGCCGCATTCCCACATGGCTGCCTGTGGTTTTTCTCGCCCTCGGATGCAGCCACGAGACGCGGCGCGAGAACCCCCTTGATCCAACGCTGACCCCGGCGGTGCAACTGACGGTGGCCCTTGATGACACGGCCGGCACTGCCACCCTTACGTGGACCCCGTACGCCGGGGATGCACCCTTCGCCGAATACCACGTGCTGCGCAACGTCACCCAGAGCAGCCAGGTCGATACGCTTGCCCGCATCGCGGTGCTGGCCCACACTTCGTACACGGACACGTCCCTGCGGCAGCATACCGGCTACGTGTACCGAGTCTGTACCGTCAGTTCCGGTGGCTACGGAGCGACTTCGCTCGCGTACAGCCTGCCGCCTTTCGCGCTGCCCTCCGTCACGGTCACTGCTGACTTTCATTCCAGCACGGCAACGGCCGAACTGAACTGGACTCCGTACGTCGGTGCCGGCTTCGCCTCGTACGAACTGCGGCGCCGAAGTGTCGCCGAGGCACCACGCGTGATCCTTGCTTCGACAGACGCGACGGTTCTCTCACACACGGACAGCAGCCTCTTCGGGGCGACCGAGTATTTCTATCAGATGGTTGTCCTCACGGACGCGGGCGAGCGCGTCGCGGGTGCGGAAGTGTCGGGTGCGATTCACAGACTGCTCGCCGAGTGGCCCCTGGATGTGGTGGCGGACAACGCCGTGCAGGACTACGTACGGCTGTATGCGGAACCGGATGGCCGCATTGCTGCACTGGTTGCAGGACTGGGCAGCTTTCAACCTGTGCGCACGCTGTTCTACGATCCCGAAACCGGGCTCGCCGAAGAACAACTGCACCTGCGACATCTCATGCCCGATGGTTATGCACCCCTGCCGTACCAGGTCGGGCGTGCCGTGAGTACATCGGGTCAGGCGTACATCAGTCTGTCGGACTGGGGTCTTCTGCGCGTCTACCCTCTGGACACGACGGGACAACTGCAGAGGGTGACAGCCGACATCATCACCATGACCCTACCCGAACCTTCCGGCGAGATGGAAGCAACGGTGCTTGGTGGGGTCCTGCTCGAGGCGGAGAACGGCGTCTACGTGCAGGTCCAGGCATCCTCGGCAGGGCGGGTCGTCCTGCACGAGGACTTCTCGAGTTTTGCGGACGGGGTAGCAAGGGATGATGAAACCAGATCGGCGGGAGGATGGGGCTGGCTTGGCACGAGCTGGTTCAT
>CALFPI010000381.1 GCA_937919035.1 uncultured Gemmatimonadaceae bacterium | reverse complement strand
CCGCTCGCTGCCACTACCGGACATGAGCGGGTCATTGGACACCGTCGCCACACCGTCGTCCTCAGGAGATCTCGACCCGGACTGGGTCCTGCTCTTCTGTGGCTGGCTCATCGCCACCGGATCGACGCTGGGGAGCCTGTTCTTCAGCAACGTCATGGACTACCCGCCGTGCATTCTGTGCTGGTATCAGCGGATCTGCCTGTTTCCTCTGGTCATCATCCTCGGCAGAGCGTTGTTCCCTCTCGATCGAGCCGTCGTCAGATACGCCCTGCCTCTGGCGGTCGTGGGCTGGCTGTTGGCTGCCTATCACAACCTGCTCTACAGTGGCATCGTGCCTGCCGGTCTGCAGCCCTGCGCGCAGGGCGTGTCCTGCACCGAGCAGTATCTGCTGTTGTTCGGCTTCCTGTCGATCCCGCTGCTTGCGCTGCTGTCATTCACTGCACTGACGGGCATCCTGTTCGTGCTCAAAAAGAGGAGTATCACGTGAAGCGTGTCATCTTTGCCGGGACCTGCCTTGTGTTGGTCGTGGGTTTCGTTCTGGCCGCCAACTCCTACCGGACATCACGGGCGGAGGATCTCAGCTTCATGGCGCGGGAGGATGCCTCGCGTTTTGTCCGGCCCCATTCGCCGACCCTCGGCAGTGATGCGGCGAAGGTCTACATCGTCAAGTTCACGGACCCCGCGTGTGAGACCTGCGCCAACTTTGCGCCCTACATGCACCAGGCACTGGAAGCCTTTCCGGGGCGCGTGAAAGTTGTCATCCGTTACGCCCCGTTTCACCAGGGCTCGCACGACGTCGTGCGCGTTCTCGAGGCGGCAAGGATGCAGAACAAGTTCTGGGAAACGCTGGAGGTTCTCTATCGCCGGCAGAGATCCTGGACCAAGAACCACCAGGTGATGCTGGATCAGGTCTGGCAGTTTCTGCCGGAAGCCGGTGTCGACGTGGAGCGCGCGCGGATCGACATGAAAGACCCTCGCATCACGGCCCTCATCGAGCAGGATCTGGCCGATGCCAGGACGCTGGGGGTGCGCAAGACACCGGGCTTCTTCGTCAACGGCAAACCCCTGGAACCTTTCGGCGCCCAGCCGCTGGCGGCGCTGATCAAGGCAGAGGTCGCGGCGAACTATCCCGAGTGATCGCGGGACCTGGACCCGGTCAGCTGATCTAGGCCGTCAACCCGTCGCAGGCTTCGAAGAAGGCGACGACATTCTCCGCCGGCACTTCCGGCTCCAGCACATGGGTGGGCCCCAGCATGAGGCCCCCATCCATGCCGTGGAGCGATTGCGCCAGTTCCTGCACCCGGCTGCGCATGTCCTGCACACTGCCGAAGGGGAACGTCGTCTGTGTACCGATGCAGCCATCAAAAGCCAGCCGTTTGCCAAAGCGCCGGCGAATCGCCAGCAGATCCATACACTCGGGCTGCACCGGATTGAGGATGGTGATGCCGATCTCCACCAGGTCATCGAGGATGTCCCAGATGTTGCCGTCGGAGTGATACCACACGTGGATGTCGGGTTTGTGCGCCCGCGCCGCGGCGATCACACGGGCCCAGCGCGGCTTCATCACCTGGCGCCATAACTCGGGCTGAAACATGAGGGCGTTCTGATTGGCCACGTCGTCCCCCGTACCGATGCAGTCGTACCCGGCCCGACCCGCAGCTTCGGCGACGAGCAGATTGTTGTCGCAGAATTTGTCGAGCACCGTCTCAGCCCAATCGCGGCGCAACAGCAGATCTTCCAGAAACGGCACGTAGCCCCGTACCTGCCAGGCGTTCTCGTACATGTGGCCGACGAAGATCTGTGTATACTGGCCGGCAGCATGCGCCTCGGTCACGGCCTCGTGCATGGCCGTAACGAGCCAGTCGGCGCGGCTGGCGATGGGATACTGCTCCAGTTCCTCGATGCCTGTCGCCGCCGCCATGGGACTGATGTATTCGGTGAAGTGATAGAAACCGTGGTCGACGTGGCCGCAGCCATTGCCATCGATGGTGAAACCATCCGCGCCAGGGGTCCGACCGACGTGATACACCGAATAGTCGGGCGGCACAAAACCCGGCGGCGGCTGCAGTCCGGCACCGATGCCGGTGTCCATGTCGAAGTGCAACAACGGGCTGCGGCCCAGATGTTGGGTCATTTTCGCCAGCATGTGCGGTGTGTACGAGGCGTGGCGCGGCACTCGATCCACGCCCTGGAAACCGGCGAAGGCCAGGAAGCGCTCCCGCTGCGTCAGCTGCATCATGACGCCACCTGCCTGTCCGGTTTCAGCATCACCACTTCCCCCTTGGGCACACGCAGGCGCAGGACCCGCCCGGTCACGCGCTTGTCGCTGCCATCTGCCCGACACAACCGTGCCGCCGCACCAGGCCACGGGTTGGCCAACTGCAGCACGCCACCGGCCAGGCTCTGGATGCGCACCTGGCGGATCTGGCCTCGCGTGCGCCGGGCGCTCAGCAGGAACGCACCACCGGTGCGTACCTGACGAAAGCCGACCTCCTGCCACTGCTGCGGCGCCCCGGAGAACAGATAGGTAACCCCGCGGCGCTCGTGCACGAGCAGCTCGTGCAGCGCCGCAACGCAGGACATGCCGGCGTCCATCTGCATGATCTCGTGGCTCTTGTCGAGTTGCCCCATGGACCGCCCACCCATGAGCGAGACCCCGGGAAAGTCGATGTTGTGCAGCGTGCCGTGCCCTTTATTGGTGAACACCCGACGCCAGATCTCCAGCCACAGCACGGCGGCATCCGCATTGCCCACGCGTGTGTGGATCATACTCGCCCAAGGCACACACCAGCCGCTCCACAACCCCGGCCCCTCCGCCAGCCAGCGCCGTAGGCTGCGCTCAACCAGCCCCGCCGTATCGCTGTCGGCGAGGTCGAACAGATCGAAGGGCGCGATGCCCGCCAGGTGGGAGTGATGGCGGTGGCTTTCCTCCAGCGGCGTGCCCTCCCACAGAGCGATCTCCTGTGCACCCGCCGCCCCGGTGAGGCAGGCCTTTGGCAGCTGCTGAGTGATCTTCGCCCAGATGGGCCTGGGTGCCTGCCGCAGCGTCGCTGCTGCCTCCTGCAGGTCTTCACACAAACGATGGATGCAGGCCAGCTGGAAGCTGGCGTTGCGCCCCCAGGCGTCCATGCCCGCGCCGCGATACTCGGGCGAAACAGAGATGGGCAGGACGTAACCGTCGCCCTCCTCCTCCAGCATCTCTTCATACACGCGCATGGCGCCCTGCATGAAGGGCCAGGCCACTTCCTCCAGGAACCGCCGATCGGCGGTGTAGCGGTAGTACCGGTACATCATCTGCGCCACCCAGGCGGTACAGCCGTGGTCGACGCTGCCCGTCCAGAAACCGCCCATGCAGGTGCAGTGATCGTCGACAGCATGGGGCAGCATGAGTCCGTCGTCGATGCCGATAAAGGCGTGGGCGTTGTGACGCAGCACCGGCGTCCACGTATGGATCATGTCGAACAGCGGCCGCAGGTGTTCGAGGCGGTTGCCGTGGAAGGCCGGCCAGTAACACATCTGCACGTTGATGTTGAAGTGGTAGTCGCTGGACCAGGGTGGCATCTGGTATTCTTCGATCCACGGTCCCTGCAGCGTGGCAGCGATGCCTTCGGGCTGCGTCAATCCGGCGAACTTGTACATGCCGTAGTCGTAGAGGAAGGCCAGTTGCACATCCGGCAGATCTAGTTGTGCCGCATCCTTCCAGTAGGCCTTCCACCAGCGCCCGATGCGGCGCCCGAGCTTGTCGATGCCATCCGCCGCGTGCGTCCTCAGCAGGACGGCAACGGCTGTCTGCGCCAGCGGCTGGTCCCGCCCACGAGCCACGCCAACAACCAGGCTGCGCCCCTGCCAGGCGTAGCCGACGCAGACACCGGGATCAACAGGCAACATCTGATACCACCCGGCGGCGTCGCTGGTCGTGAACCGTTTTGGCGGCTGAAAGGAGATGGCCGCAAGTTGGGCACCGACCCAGTTCCACGCGGGCAAGCGCGATACCTTCGGCATCGTCAGGCCCGGCGGCAGCTCGACACAGGCAAGATCCGCCTGCATGTCCAGCAGCAGCCGCACGGTGTACTGCCGCCGGCCCTTGCGCAGGCTCACGGTGACCGTGCCATCCGCCGTGTCCAGCGTTCCCGTCGTCAGCTCGACACCGGGGCCGAAGTCCAGTTCCAGCCGCCCCACAGGGATGATGCTCGGACGACTGGGTTCACCCTCGGGGCGTGCTGTACCCTCAAAGAGCTCGCGCAGTCGTGGCTCATCGCCACTTTCGAGACACGCGCGGATGTTGGCGTACGACTGTTTCTCCGTCCACGGCAGGCCGCCGCGATGGTCCCACAGGTCGGCGCGGCCCAGGGTCAGGCACAGCACGCTGCCCTCCCCCCAGATCATCAGTCCCAACCTGCCGTTGCCCTGCAGCATGCCCGTGTGGGTGCGTGGCAGGGGGAACTCCCAATCGTATGTACCTGGCATCGGTCTGCTTTCCCGGTTTCGGTCGCATTCGGCCTGTCTGCGACTCGTCGAGGATATTGTCACGCAGATGCCGGGCCAAGCGCAAACAGCGCTATCCAATTGCTGGCATTCCTGCTACACTGTTGTGCGCATGAATGAGGCTGACAACATCCACCTGCCGGCGGCTCTGCCCCGCAATCTGCTCGTCGTCTGCGGCGCCACGGCATCGGGCAAGACCCGGCTGGGTGTGGCTCTGGCCCGGGGCTATGGCGGCGAGATCATTTCCGTCGACTCACGCCAGGTGTACCGGGGGCTGGACATCGGCAGTGGCAAGGACCTGGCCGAGTACGAGACCCCCGACGGCGCCATTCCCTACCATCTCATCGACATTTCCTCACCGCAGCAGGTCTACAGTCTGTGGAACTATCTGCAGGATTTTGACGCCGCCTTCGCCGACATCACCGCCCGTGGTCGTCTGCCCGTCGTCGTTGGCGGCACCGGACTCTATCTGGAGGCCGTGCTGCGCGGCTACGAGGTCCCACAGGAGCCCGCCGATGAAGGCTTGCGCGCCGAACTCATGCGGCAGTCCCCCGAGCAACTCGAAGGTCGACTGCGCCAGTTGGCGCCGGAGCGCTATCGCAACCTGGACACCAGCGGCGGCAAACGACGGTTGGTTCGCGCCCTGGAGGTAGCCCTGGCCGAGGCCCGTGCCGGCACCCTTGGCGCCGCCACGGTCCGCGCCGAACTGCGCCCCCTGGTCCTGACCATCCGCTGGGACCGAGCCGTGTTGCGCCAGCGTGTCGCCACGCGCCTGGACGAACGCCTCGCTGCCGGCCTCGTCGAAGAGGTGCAGAAGCTGCTCGATGCCGGCATTCCCATCGAACGGCTCGATCAGCTGGGTATGGAGTTCCGCCACGTCGGCCACTATCTGCTGGGGGACACCACACGAGAGCAGATGCGCACCGATCTGCTGCAGGCCATCGGCCAACTCGTCAAACGCCAGGACACCTACTTCCGCGGCATGGAGCGGCGCGGCACACCGATGCACTGGCTCGACGGTGACGACCTCGCGACTGCCTTAGCCATCGTCGATGAATCCATGCCTGGGTGACAGGTGATGTTCTGTTTGGGAAAACTGGTGGAATTGACCACATTGGACTCGGAAACTCAAAGCAATCGGAGCCCCCGCCCGTCATGTGGATCCTGATCCGCAAAGAGCTGCTGGAAAACCTGCTCACCCTGCGCCTGGGGGTGGCGCTCGTGTTCTGTGTGATCCTCGCCGTCATGGCGACCCTCATCGGCAGCCTCGATTATTCCAACAATCTCGACAGTTACGCCGCCGAATCCGGCAATCTGAACGACCGCAACAGCCAGGCCACCACGTACAACAGGATCGACCCGACGATCATGGTGCCCCCCATGCCGTTGTCGGTACTGAGCCGCGGCAACGTATCCACCTCAGGTCAGGGCGTGTTCTTTGGTCTCGACTATGTGCCGATCACAGCCTGGAGCCTGAGCGACTCTGTCAGCCGGCTGATGAAGGTGCTTGTGCAGATCGACTTCAGCACCGTTGTCGCCCTGCTGCTCAGCTTTCTCGCCGTGGTGCTCGGTTTCGACAGCATCTGTGGCGAGCGCCAGCGCGGCACCCTGAAGGAGATGCTCAGCAACCCGGTGCCACGTGGTCATGTGGTGCTGGCCAAACTCGTGGGGGGCGTCATCTCCCTGTGTGTGCCCTTCACTCTCTCCTTCGTGCTCTCCCTGCTGATCATGCTCGCCAATCCGGACATTCAGCTCGAGGGCGACGACTGGCTGCGGCTGGCCATCCTCTTCGGCCTCTCCTGCCTGTTTCTGGCGCAGATCTTCTCCCTCAGCCTGATGGTATCGGCCCTGACGCGGGACGCCTCCACGGCGCTCACCATCTGCCTCTTCGGCTGGCTCGTTGCCGGCATCGGCTACGTCAGCTTCCTGCCATCCATGTCACGCTACGGTGTCGACGAGCCCTCCGCCGAGATATGGCTCGATCATATCCGTGATCTGCGCGAGGAACGCGAACAGCACATGGAAGAGTGGGAATCGACGCACCCACCACCGCCACCGGCGTATCTGCAGAGCCTCGAACGAAAAAGTCGCGTGCGCTATGCCCATCCGGTGGGCTTCGACTGGCAGCGTCGGCGCACGGAGGAGGAACTCAACAAACGCCTGGAGATTGCCGACCGCGGCTACGACTATCAGTGGGAGAACTGGAAGCCCCTCAACAGTGAAGCCCACCTGGTGGACAGCTGGGCGATCCTGTCACCGGTAACGAACTACCAGGTACTGACCTACCAGCTTGCACGCACGTCCCTGAGTGACCGCATGCGCTTCGGTCAACTGGGACGAGACTATCGGCGGACCTGGATCGAATACATGCGCGACAAGGGGGTATTCAGCAACGGACGTTGGTTTTCTGATGACCCTGCCGACCAGGAGCCCATGATCCCCGATCCGGAAGCGGTTACGGAGGCCATGCTGTCCCCCGACTCACCCTTCATGCAGGCGCGCATGGCCTGGGCCGAGGCGCAGGAACTGCAGGCCGCCGAGGACGGCCGCCGACAACTCGACCTGACGAACATGCCCAAGTTTGGCGGTCGCTGGAAACGCACGCTGGGCGAATCCTTCGAGATCATGATGCCCGGCCTGCTGGTGCTTATCCTCATCTTCGGCCTCAGCGCCCTGGTGACCCTCTTCCGCTTCGACACGTACGACCCGCAATGATGACGGCCGTGCTGCTGCACCAGTTGCGCGACAATCTGCGCTCCCTCCGTTTTCAGACGAGCCTGATTGTGCTGCTGATGTTCTTCGTCGGCAACGGCATCATCTACGCCCACAAAATGGATCGTGTCGCCCAAGAGGCAGAACTCGCAACACACAGCGATGAAAGTCGCTACGAGGGAGCTGAGACACTCCGGCAGGCGGTGTCGGCGAACTACAAGATCCGGGCGCCGGAAGCGGGCATCGAATTCATCCTCGAAGCCGGCTCGGACTGGTTTCCCTATGGCATGAACGTCAGCCCTGAGTCGGGCCGGTTCACCAATCTGAGTCACGCGCGCACCGTCAACTACTGGATGCGCACCTTCGAGGTCATGGACTGGGGCGTCATCGTCCGCTACGTACTCTCCTTCCTCTGTATTGTGTTGTCGTACAATGCCATCTCCGGCGAGCGCGAAGGTGGTACACTGCGCCTGGTCCTGGCCAATCCACTGTCGCGCGGGCAGTTCCTCATGGGCAAGTTTCTCGCCCACCTGCTCACCCTGTCGGTGACACTGATGCTGGGCAGCCTGATCAGCCTCGCCATCCTGGCCCTCAGCGGTGTGCTCGAACTCAATGGCATGGTCGCCCGCAGCTACCTTTTCTTCTTTGTTGGCGCGGTATTCTACGCGGCACTGTTTCTGCTGCTGGGAATGGGGATCTCCGCTGTGGCCCGCACCTCGGCAACGTCACTGGTCGTGCTCATCATGACGTGGACGGCCCTCATCGTCGTCATTCCGCAGACGTCGTACCTGATCGCGATACGTGTCGTGGAACCGGCGGGCTTCTATTTCGATCAACTGGAGGATTTCGAGAATCAGTTTCGCGAAACCATGGTCGCTGAAGGCATCGCCCCGCGGCAGCCCGAGCTGGCACGTGTCGATGCGTACGCCCTCGAACACCGCTACGCGGCGAAACTGAACGAACTCGACGGTGAGTTGAATCAGCGCGTCCGTGCCATCGAGCAGAACAACCTGCGCCAGTTCAGCATCGCCCGCGGCGTCAACCTTTTGTCACCGGGCTTCGCCTTCCAGTACACCGTCGAAGCCCTGCTCGGCACAGGCATCCATCGGTTCCGCACTTTCCGCGACCAGGCCAATCAGTACCGCAGCGCCCTGCGCGAGTTCCTCCGTGCTCGCGATGGTGCCGACCCCGACTCACCGCATCTCTTTTTTGTCCCGGATTTCATGTCGGACAAGCCTCTCGACAGCAGCCTGATTCCGCGATTCCACCTGCAGCCCATACCCCTTGGGGAGCGTCTGGCGGCTGCCGTTGTTCCTTTGAGCATCTTGCTTCTGGAGACAGTACTGGCCTTCTTCTTCGCCATGCACGCCCTCAATCGCTCCGAGTTGGCTGCACCATGACCGACGGTGGGAAGCCCCCCCAGAACGGAGTCTGCCATGCATTGCCCAAAGTGCCAGATTGAACTGACGCCCCGTACCATAGAAGCCGTCACGGTGAAGGAATGCCGTCGCTGCGAAGGAATCTGGTTCGACAAGGACGAGTTGCGGTTGGTCAAAGACTCGACAGACGCCGATCTCAACTGGATGGATTTTGCCATCTGGTCCCAGGCGGAGGCCATTGCTGTCGCCGATGGTCAGACGCAGTGCCCGCGCTGCACCGTACGGATGCACATGTTGGACTACGACGAAACGGGTGTGCAAGTCGAGTACTGCCATCAGTGCAGCGGCACCTGGCTCGACAAGGGCAAACTGGGAGATATCATCAAGGCCCTGGAACAGGAACTGCTGGACAAGTCCCTGGGCGACTACGTCAAGGAAACGCTGGGCGAAGCAAGTGCGCTGCTCGCCGGTCCGGAGTCCTTCGTTTCTGAATGGAAGGATTTCGCCACCGTCACGCGTCTGCTGCAGTATCGCATTCTCAGTCTCACGCCGCAGTTGGCGAACAAGATCGTCCTGCTGCAGAACAACCCTCTGAACATCTGAATAGCGGTGAAGTTCCAGGACTACTACGAGGTTCTGGGTGTCGCCCGTGATGCCGACGAGGACGCCCTGAAGAAGGCCTACCGCAAGCTGGCACTCAAGTGGCACCCGGATCGCCATCAGGGGGACGACCGGGGGCCAGCCGAAGCCCGTTTCAAACAGATCAGCGAGGCCTATGAGGTTTTGCTGGATCCGGAGAAACGCAAGAAATACGATCGCTTCGGTGAACACTGGGAACATGGACAGGAGTTCGAACCGGGCCCCGGTCAACGCACGATGACACCCGAGGAATTCGAGACCAGCTTCGGGCAATCGGCGGGGTTCTCGGATTTCTTCCAGGAGATCTTCGGAGGGCAGTTCCGCCAGGACTTCCCTGGTCGTCAGGGACGCCACGCACGCTACCAGTACCGTGGCGCCGACGCACATGCGGAGCTGCGGTTGCCCCTCTCCGAGGCGATCGCCGGCGGCAAACGCAACTTCGAGATCCCCAGCCGCGTGAGCTGCCCCACGTGTGGCGGCACAGGTTTCGTCACAACCCACGTCTGCCCGACCTGCGCCGGCGTTGGCCAGGTGCAGAAGCGCCAGACCGTATCCCTGACAATTCCAGGCGACCTGTGGGACGGAATGCAACTTCGCCTGAAAGGCCTTGGTGAACCGGGAGAAAGCGGCGGCGAGAATGGCGATCTGCATTTGCTGCTCAAACTCGAGGCCGACGACACATATCGGCTCGTTGATGATGGCCTCGAAGTGCGCCTCGTCGTCACTCCCTGGGAAGCGCACGCAGGCACCCGATACACGGCGCGCACCGCTCGCGGCACCGTGTCGGTTGCGATTCCCCCGGGCTCCCGCAGCGGGCTTCGACTGCGTTTGCGCAATCAGGGCCTGGCCGACGGCAAAGGTAGTCACGGGGACTGTTTCGTTCGGCTCGAAATGGACCTGCCCACAAATCTGAGCCCGCGCCAGCAGGAACTCCTGCGCGAGCTTGCGGGCACCGCCGCAGGAGGACCCTCGTGAAGGAAAGGCTCTACATCGGTGGCGAACTCCACCTCAGCCTCGAGACCGTTGCCGAGATCTACCAGGTGCAGATCCTCTGGTTGCGCGAGGTCTATGATGCCGGCCTCGTGGGTCAGGGTCTTGCTTCCGGCACAACGCCCTGCATCGCCGTTGTGCAGCTGGATCGAGTCGCCACCATCGTCAGGCTGCACACGGTTCTTGGGCTCGATCTTGAGACGATCTCCCTGACGCTGGAGGATCTTTCCGGGTGAGGCGTACCGATTGGCCCATGTGCAGATCGGTGGTGTTGCTGCCCTAGTCGTGAAAGTCGTGGATGGCGCGCACGATCTGTGGAAAGCTCCGGGGCCAACAGGAGGGAGGGACGTTTTCCGAGATCTGGATCTGCAGGCGGCCGCTGCCGCCGCCCTGCTCCAGCAGGTCCATCGTCGTCCGATATACCTGTTCCGGCGGGGCCAGGTGTACCGAGGATGGGAAATTCACGGCAACACGCATGTACGGCCACATGGCCAGCGCCGCCCCCGGTGACGTGTCGTTGTCGGGGGGTGGCGACAGCGAATCGAGGCCACTGACTTTCGATTCGCCGATGGCCGCATACAGGGGTGCCAGATCGCCATCCATGTGCACGTACACCGGGACATCGAGCCTGTCGGCCAACTCGTCGTAGTCGGGCAGGCAGTACTGACGGAACCAGGTTTCGCCGATGACGGGCGCCGTGATGTTGTCGGGAAAGTCCACGAAGTCGACGTCGAGGCTGGCGATGGCGCCAAATACATCCCGCTGGCGCCGCTGCAGCGCCGCAATGCAGATGGCCACGCGTTCCGGATCATCCATCATGTGGCAGACGAGATCTTCGAGGTTGACCCACTGAATCCACAACTGCTGGAAGGGGCTGCGTTCCACCCGTACGAGGGGCAGGCCATCCTCACCGAGTTCTCGACGGGCGCAGTCGAGCGGTTCCGCATCGGCGATGATCACTTCGTCATCGAGCCAGGCCGTGAGGGCATCGTAGTCTGACAGCACTTTGACGAAGTGTTGTGCCGTCCAGCCCGAACCGTACATGGGCTCGAAGAAGCGCTGCGACTGCATGGTGCCACGGGGCGTCTCGATGACCGTGCTCTCGCCCCGCAGACCATCCCGTTCGATCGCAGTTACGGTGCGCGTGCAGTGCGGATGCTCGCGACGGAAAGGCGTCGTCCAACGCAGCACACCCATCTCCTGTCGGCCGATGAGCGCCCAGATCTCCTCGTTGCGCGCCGCCAGGTGGTCATACTGAACGAAGGGAACGCGGTCCACCGGTTCGCCCCGAACCAGGGCGAGCATGCGTTCCCGCATGGTCATGTCGTGCATCCACCCAACCTTCCATGGAGTGAGGCGTTGGCCCGCCTCGTGGTCAACCGTCGACGAATACCTCGTCGACCACCTGTCGGCACAACTGCACCCAACGCCGAACTCGTCGTGGGTCCCCTTCCACCGTCTCGACATCCTTCAGTGTGATATCAACACAGTTGTCCCGGCACGCCGTCAGATCCTGATGCAGCAACTGTCGCACGCGCGCTTCGTCCAGCCCGTAGCCGACCATGTCCGTCGGGCTGGGCCGGTAGCTGAACACGTAGTCACGTCCGATCTGTTCGGCACAGCGGCCGACGTCGGCAAAGGGGGATACGGCAATGCGCCGCAGATTCGGGATCTGTCGCAGCATGTCGATCTTGTCCGTCAGATCCTCACAGCACCCGTAGGCGACGAGGCCGAAACGCTTCATGATCGGCAACTGATACTGCAGCAGAAACTCGTCGTGCATACTCGGCGACACCCCAGTGAACTCCTGCGCCGCCGTAAAGCACCACAGTTGTTGCCGCTTTGAAGCGCGACGGTTCGCCGCTGGATCGTCGAGGTCTTCGGCGTAGGCCATGGCCTGGTTGTAGTGGTCGCTCAGACCCAGATCACCGGCGTCCTCCGCCTGTTGCTGGGCCCGCAGGACCCCTTCGGACATGAAAGCCAGCAGCGCGTGTAACCATTGGGGCCGATCGATCATGTCCACCATGAAGTGCTCGATGCCACGCAGATATCCCAGGTCCGTCGACAGATCCGCTGACCACGTCCAGTATGCCGGGCCTCGATCGAGATCGATCTCGATCAGATCGCCGAGGCAATCCTGCACGCGGGCTAGGTTCTGCGCCGTGCGGGTCTCGTCTATCTCGTGTTGGGCCGGCCGCAGCTTGTCGACATCCTGGGGGTCTTGGATCGGGTACTCGACCTTGAAGGAGCCATGCAGGTCTTCGGTACGGCGGCGCTCGGCGTGCACCCCCCAGCCGCTGCATTTGTGGATGGCCCGCACCGTCACCCACGGCTCAAAGATCGAATCGTCCCCCAGCCCATCCCAGAACAGGTGGCGGCGGAAGAAATCCTCGTAGCTGCGCCACAGGGGATCCTGGCACTGCAGTTCGGCATCGGGCATCTCCTGCCAGGCGAACGCGCGGATGTAGATCGGCGGTCGCGTCGCCTGCAGGCTGTTGTGTCGACGCCAGAGCTGGCGGCGTTCCTGCTGTTCCGGGCGCTGGCAGATGTCGACGTAACGACGGGCCAGGTCGCGCAGCTGGTCGCGCTCTTGCATGACAGGCTCTCCGATCAACGATCACAAAGAGGCAACAAACTGGCGTACATCCTCGCTGCAGCCTGGTCCGCCGGCATCGCCCAGAGCTGTTCGTCGAACATCTCGATCGAGAAATAGCCCTCGTAGCCGAACTGTTCCAGGCGCCCGAAGATCTGCCTCAGGTCGAGACAGCCCTCCCCGGGCAGAGCACGATCGGCATTGCAGTTGCTCAACTCACCGGGTTTGTCGGCCATGTCATCCACGTGTACGTGTGCGATGTGCGGGACCGACTCCGCAGTAAGCATCTCCAACTTGCTCGGCGTGCAGTGATAGTGCGCCGGATCGAAGAGCACACCCACATTGTTCGAGCCTGAGCGGCGGGCTACATCGACTGCCGTGCGTACCGACTTGACGACCGGTGACCAGTTGAACTCGAGGCACAGCTTGACGCCTGTGGACTGCACGCGCTCGCCCAGTTCACCGAAGGTGGCGGCGATCACCTCGATTGGATCGGCAACCACCGTGGCTGCACCGGGTCCATCCGTGCCCAACACCAGTACCGAGCCCCCGAGGTCACCCACGAGCTGACAGTTGGCCAGGATGCGGGCATGGTTCTGCGTGCGCTCGACGCCCTGGGAAAAGCAGACAGCGGCGGCCTCGAAGCCACCGATACAGCTGAGCTGGTGTCGTTGCAGCAGCGCTGCAACGTCCGGCAGCGTGTGCCCCGCGTCGAGGTAGTCGTAGATGTGTTTCAGAGTGAATTCGACGTTGACGAATCCTGCCGCTTCGTAGGCGGCCAGGATATTCTGCAGGTCGTGATGCCGGGTGGAAACCGAGTTGATTGCCAGCTGCCGGATTTTCATGACGGTTGCCCTTTCATGACAACGGCATCCCGTGCTACCTGCAGGTCTTCGAGGGCTTCGGCAGCGGTGCACAGGCAGGTCGGTTGCCCGTTCAGCAGCTGGACGAAGTGCGTCGCTTGTTGCCGCATGGCCCCGACCCAGGGCAGTTGCGGCTCGCTGGCGACGGGTGTGCTGCCGTCGCCGGGATCGGCGTATTCACGCACTCGCCCAGGCCGATTCGATGCGAGCGGCGCCGGCAACTCGATCTCGAGATAGCCCTTCTCAAAAGCGACGAGTATGCGCTCCTGCCAATCGATGGTGGTCCGGTAGGGGCTCATCTCGATGGCACCGACGATGCCGGAGTCACTCTCGGTGGCCAGCAGCACCCCCTGGCGGTCGGCAAAGGTGATGTGGTAGGACTCACCCATCAGGTGCCGCATGAGGTTGATCTGGTGGATGTAGAAATTCACCAGCGATTCGTAGGCCTTGGCCGTCCTCTCATCCATGTCCTGTGCCGGTGGATCGAAGTCCAGCGTCGGTGCCGCTTCGAGGGATCGGACCAGATGCGTGAACCCTCCCCCAATCCAGTCCCCCCCGGGCATGAGGATGCGCACGTAACGCATGGGCCCCAGCTCGTCGGTCTGCCGCAGCTGCGCGATACGAGCCACGGCGTGCAGCACCGCCGGATCCGAGCGCTTGTGGTAACCGAGCACATGCTGTCCCCCCGTTTCCACCAGCCGACGTCCGGCCTGGATGGATCGGGCCAGGGGTTTCTCCGACAGCACAGGAATGCCGGCGGCGAACAACTCCGGCAACAGCACCCCGTGACGGGTGAAGGGCTGCGCGGCGACGATGCCATCCAGGGATTCGGCGGCAAGCATCTGCCGATGATCGGCGTAGACCCTGGCCACCTCGTAGCGCCCGGCGACACGCGCCGCCAGCTCAGGCCGCACTTCGGCGAGAGCGACGACCTGACAGCCCTCCAGATCCGTGTAATTGAGCAGGTGGGCACACTGGCCCATGTTACCGACCCCGACGAAACCGATGCGCTTGTCTGCTGTCATCTGCCTCTCCGCGGTCCGACGGATTTCAGCTCGAAGGGTTGGAAGCCGATTTCCCTTGCGGGGGAATTCTGCCGCAGACCAAAGCGCCGCTTGCCAGCGTTCTTGAAGCCCGGGTCGGCGACGATGGAGTGGCGATCGAAGCCTGACTTGCGCCACCTGGACCACGACAATCCCGCCATGCGCAGCTTTTTTCCACGGGTGTCGAAGTAGAGATTGTAATCCCACTCGAGGCTCGCCCTGTCGGGTTGCCCGACGTGCGGCGGGCTGAAGAGCACACCGCTGTCGAACAAGACGATGTTGTGGGAAAAGCAGAAGGAGCGGTGCGACTCGATGCAACTGAGGCTCACCTGGCCGTCACCACCGAAGGCGAAGATGTTGTTGCGCACGACATTGTTGCTGCCATAGTGCTGGTTGAACAGCGCGCGATTGCAGTCGTGCACAAGATTGCTCTCCACGAGCAGATCGCTGCTGCCCTCATCCGGATAGATTCCCCAACCGCCATAGGTGCGCGACTGCACGTGGTGGATGTGGTTGAAGCGCAGACGTGTCCCCTGCTGTGGGCCGAGGGTGTAGATGCCCCCCATGTCACTGAGATAACCGGCGCCAATGTCGTGGATGTGGTTGTACTCGACGATGTTTCCCTGGTTGTGGCGTAGTTCGTACCCCCAGTGCCAGCCAACGGAAATTCCCGTGTAGCGGATGTCGTGGATGTGATTGTGGATGACCTTGTTGGCGCCTGAATTGCCAATGAGCACACCAACAGCACTGTAGAACACGCGACCACAGGCAGAGATCTCACAGTCGCTGACGGTTGTGCGCTGGCTGCCGTGCCAGGCTTTCACGCCGCCGGCGCCGAGATCCTCAAAGGTGCAGTCGGCGATGGTGACATCACGACTGCTGCCGAGGACCTCGATCCCCCATGTGCCCAGATGATTGAAGGTGCAGTTGTGAAAACCGATGCGAATGGCGTCGGCAATCTGCACCGCCGCCGGCACCATTCGTGCCGCCTGCTCACAGCCCGACAGGGGCGCCTGGTACGACCATTCGGTGTGGCTGAAGCGGATGCCCTCGAAACGGATGTATTCGGGGAACTGCTGCTTCTCCGCATCTCCCTGGACGGTCAGCAGTTTCTCGAGTACGGGCACGATAAAACGTGTGTTGGCCAGGGTCTCGCCTTTTTTCGGCACGTACGTGAGCCGTCCCGTGCGCCGGTCGAGATACCATTCCCCTGGTTTGCCGAGGGCCTCGTAGACGTTCTCGACGAAATAGGCGGAGCCGGACGTTGGATCGGCGCTCAGTCCACTGGTACTGAACCGATCGAAAGTGACCAACTGTTGTTGCAGATCGACGGACTGCAGCCACAGGCGTGACTCGATCCACACCTGCAGCAGGACCAGTTCGACATCGGCGAGATTGTGCCAGTCGTCGATATCCCCTTCGTGGAAATGAAACCTGTCGTTGTAACCCGTCTTCCAGCTGTCTGCCTCGGGACCGGGTGCCAGCTGGCTGATGGTGGCAAACTCGGAGGATGACGCGCCGGGTCGCGACCAACGGGGGCGCTGGCGACGCTCGTCGTTGACGAAAAGCTGCCGGAAGTAGAGCGCACCGCTGGCGACTTCGGCAATATCCGTCACCCAGACCGTCTTGCCCTTGAGCTTTGCCTGGCTGAATCCGCCGATCTCCCGACCGCCGCTGATGACGGGCTTCTCCTTTTTGTAGCCGGCAATGACGAGGGGCCGCTCGGGTCCGACGCGACAGTTGCCGCGGATTTTCTCCGGCTCGATGCCACCATCCCGTGGATCGAGTTCCAGTGGTTTGTCCAGGTAGTAGGAGCCGCCGCGCAGATGGATCCGCACCGCAGCTTCGGGATGTTCCTGGCGCCAGACACGCGCCGCACGGATGGCCTCAGGGATTGTCGCCAGCGGTCCCTCGGTGCCTTGCTTCGGGATCGCCGCACAGCGGCCGGACCAGAGATCATTGCCCGCAGGCGAAACGTAGAGTTCGTGGTTGTCAGACATGGGTGATCACCTCGTTTTGGCTTCCTCGATGGCTTGTCTTGCCAGTTCCACCCAGCGCGGCAGGCGCTCGGGATGCTCGCACAGCGTGTGCACATCCTTCATGATCAGCTCCAGCCGACAGTTTCCGGCGATAGAGAGGGTCTGCCGCAGGTCTGCCAGGATCGCCGCCTCATCGAAGACCTCGGTGCTGACAGCCGTTGGATTCGGTTTGCGCGAGTAGATGATGCGATCCCCAAGAACGGCGGCCATGCGCGCTTCGTCAGCCCAGGGGGACACGGACACGCGCGCCAGATTCGGCATCTGGGTCAGCACGTCGATACGGCCGTGCACGGGTTCGCAGCAGCCGTAGTAGACCTTGCCGAAGCGCGCCGCCAGATCCCGCTGGTAGGGAAAGATGAACTCGGCGAACTGCATCGGGCTGACACCGACGGTCTCCTGCGACTCCAGCAGGACCCACTGATCGCAGGTGTGGACGGCATCGGCCCCTGGGCGCGCCAGCGTGCGCGTGTAGCCCATGCTGCCGGAGCCGATGTAGTCGTTCTCGTCGTTGCGGCACAGCAGCCCTTCGGTCTGCAACCAGTCGGCAAAGGCCAGGGCATCATCGCGCAGGAAAGCCATCAGACCGTGCAGGCCATCCGGTTGGTCATACATGGCGAGCATCAGATTTTCGAGGCCGATCAGTTCGATCGCCGTCCACGTCATGCCCAGCGTCCACCAGTGACCGCCGCGGATCTCGACGGGCATCAGTTGACCAAAGACATGCTCCAGGCGTGCCACTTCTGCATGTGTGGCCTCGCGGTCAACGGTGAAAGTGCGCTGTTGCAGGCGGTGCAGGTCGGCATCGAGATCCTGGATGGGAGAATCCCAGCGGCGCGCCCCGAGAGCGCCATCGAACTCCGCATGGTGCTGCACAACCTGCACACCATAGTCGCTGGCGGCGACCTTCCAGCCCGTGCACATGCGGGGCTCGACGACGTGATCGTCCTGCAACACGTCAAACTGGTAGATCTCGACGCGCAGGCTGCGCTCGACAGCGCGTCCCCACGGTGACGTGCAAAACAGATCTGCGTCGGTCACGGGCCGGGCCTTGTCGCGCAGGCCACCCGTTTCAGCGAGCACCATGGGTCGGCTGTGCTCGCCGGCGTCGTGATCGTACCAGGCCTGACGACGTTCGCTGTTGGCGGGGGTCGCGCTGATCTCGAGTTTGCGCTCTGCCAGCCGCCGCAGGCAGTCCATGTCACGAACGGGGATCTCCGTGCCGTCGGCTGCATTCATATTGTCATAGCTCTTGCCGTCTGCAGGTGCGCGAGAAAGTTCTCCGGCGGTGTACCGGGCAACACGGCGTCTGCTGTCGAGTGGATGTGCGCCTGCCCGCGGGTCGCTTCAACCATGCTGCGGGTCGCCGCGGTGATGGCCGCCACGCTGCCATCCCGCAGCAGCCCCAGATCCAGATTGCCCTTCGTACAGGAGCCGGGACGCAACCGTGCGCGGGCCGCAGCCAGTTCGTTGTCACCCGCCGGTGGTGGTGCCACCGTTTCCAATACGTCCGCCTCGATGCGGTCGAAGTCACCGGCGTCAAAGAAACGCTGCGTGCGACCGCAGTTGTGATACCAGAACAGCCCCCCTCGTTCGTGGGTCCAGTTGGCGTAGTCGCGCAGGCACGGCACATCCATGGCGGCGAACAGGTCGGGTGAAGTCATTTCCAGTCCCAGCCCGGATGCACTCATGAAATCGAAGCCTTCCTCGAGGGCCAGGGTGAAGATGAACAGCGACGCCTCGTACACGGCGGCCATGCTGCGGCGATACGTAGTCTCAAAATCGTGCCAGTGCAGGAACCACGTCGCCTGACCGATCTGGTGGGCGAGCCAGTACGGATTGACGTGGCCGATGACGATGACCCCATCATCGGCCACCTTGAGACGCCACTGCCGGAAGAACGCCCGGATCTCCTCCTGCCGCTGGGCGACGCCACCACACGCCGCCTGGAAGTAGGCATGGTCCGCCTCGGTCTGTACGGGGAAACTGGCTTCCGTACTGCCCATGGTCAGGCCGCGGGGCAGGTGCTTCGTCCACGTACCGGCCGTTGTGTGCAGCCTGTGACGGACGAGTTCGGCGCCGCCGCCCGGCGTGTCGAGCTCCCATGGAAAGATGAACTGCGTGCAACCCACCATGAACATGGGTTCGTAGTCCACCGCCCGGGCCAGTGCGATCTCGTCCACGACGGCATCCCCTGTGGTTGGCAGGGATAGATGGCGCAGGGCGTTGTCAACGACATCGGGTTTCGGCAGAAAGGGCGAGACCACGGGGCGATGCTCGGTGGGCGCGCGCACAAAGTCGAGGAAGCGGCGGCGTGCCGTGCCTGGGGCCGCAGCGGCGGCGGCACTCGCTGCCGCCGGCGTGACGCTCCCACCAAGACTGGAGACATGGGATGCATTCATTGATATGACCCAAGGTGTTGGGCAAGTTCGATGATGCCACGAAAGTCATCGGCGCTGACACTCGACGGCACGGAGTGATCGCTGGAGAAGATGTAACCGCCACCTTCCTTGACGACGGGTACGACGCGTTCCATTTCCGCCCGAATCGCCTCGGGCTGATCCCAGAGCACGGCGTTGATGCCTCCGTGCAACACAAGGCGGTCGCCATACGCCTGCTTCAGCGCGACAACATCCATGCCCGCCTTGGCCTCCAGTGGGTTGAGCGCATCGAGGCCGATGTCGAGCAGGTCGCCGACAAAGGGATTGATGTCACCACAGGAGTGCAGATGGGCCACCAACCCGCGTTCATGGGCCCAGTCGACGGCACGCTTGTGGAACGGCTTGAGCAGCTGTCGATATGTCGCCAGGGAGAAGAACTGGTTGTGCTTGTAGCCCATATCGTCGGGCCAGCGCACGGCGTCGACGTGATACCCGGCGTCGAGGATCAGTTGCAGCAGCGCCAGATCGGTCTCAAGTTGATGGGCAAAGAGATCGACACACCACTGCGGATCTTCGACCAACGCCATCAGCAGCCGCTCGGTGCCGACCATCCATGAGTGACTCACGTCGAAGCCGAACCACAGCCCCGCCTGCACCCACCAGCCTTCGGCATCCCAACGTGGCGCCTCCCGTTCGAGTCGGCCCCAGTCGATGCGCTCACGAGCCGGGGTCATACGTGCCTTCGCCGCCGCCCAACTGCTGCGATCGATGATGGTGAAGTCAAGAAACTCTGGCGTCGAGGCGGCATGCTTCCAGTTCTTCAGCGTCGCCCCCCAGGCGGTCTTGTGGATGCGGTACTCCGGCGTTTCCGCCAGCGTCTCCACCGGGTACCTGGGCGAGTTGTCGATGCCGATCGTGCCGACCCGGTCGAGACCGAAGAAGTCCACGTAACTCACATCGGCGGGCATACCTTCCCGTTGCCAGCGTTCGATCGTGGCACCCCATGGATCATCGAT
This sequence comes from uncultured Gemmatimonadaceae bacterium, assembly GCA_937919035.1. Taxonomy (GTDB): domain Bacteria; phylum Latescibacterota; class UBA2968; order UBA8231; family UBA8231; genus UBA8231. The sequence continues at coordinate 3,344 of CALFPI010000381.1, read as the reverse complement.
GATCGGCACGCGGTCCGCCTCGCGGTGCTCGAACATCCGCCGAAAACGTTCCCGACTCGTGAGTTCTGCCGTCATGCAACCTCCGTCATATCGATCACCTTTTCCGCCTGGCCCAGACTCGCACAACGCATGCCGAACATGAACTGCTGCAATCTGTTACCGAATTCCTGCTTGAGTCGGGCGACCCCGTCCATCCCACCTGTGCTGGTGTCCAGGCCCAGAAGAATCACCTTCTTGCCGGCGGCCACGATGCGGTGATAGAGAGGCCACCATTGCCGATCGGTGACCGCCGCAGCGCCGGCACCCGGCGTCCACTGAATCATGTCGATGCCGGCTACCGACAGCAACGCGTCGAGGTGGCCCACCGCGCCGGGACCATCCCAGTGATACATGCAGTAGTCGAGGCGTCCCGTCATCTCTTCGAGCACGGGTACCATGAATTCGCCGAACATGGCGGGAGAGATCATCGCCGAGAAGTCACACTGCAGCTTGGCCATGCGCCCCGGAGCCCAGGCCCAGAAGTGGCTACCCCCGCGTTCGTCCCGCTGCAACTCGTACAGCCGGTCGTAGTATTCGAAGTAGCGCTGTGTGATCTGTGTCAGACTGGCATGCACCCAGTCGGGACGCTCGAGCAGATCAACGAGCAGCGCCTCGGTGCCGCGCATCGCTGCCAGCGTGTCGAGGCCCTCGATGAGATCGGGGAAGGACGTGAGAAAGCGATCTCCCCCCAGGCGCAATTGGGCAGCGAGCAGACGCAGGGTGAAGTCCCAGTAGAAACCGTCCGGCGCGGGATCAAATACAGCGGCTTCCGGCGCGGCAATACAGGGCTGGAACCACACCGTGCCAGGCATCTCCCGGGCGCCGCAACCCAGATACAGAGCCAGCGTATTGGGTCCGAGGCACGGCGACACGGCGGGCACAGCCTCGGCCACATAGTCGAGATCGACACAGCTCCGCAGCGCCAGATACACCCGGTAGTCAAAATCGCTCGTGGAGTAGTCGGTGACCCAGCCCGCCGGCCTGGCGCGGGGTGCTATGTCGTCGGCCGGTGTCTCACGCCGCACCGTCAACTGCAGCGCCGGCCGGCCCAGGTCACCCCCCCGCCACCAGTGCGTGAGGCGGTCGCGAGCGGCATCAAAATCGGCACAGTAGCGCAGGGCCGTCATGGCGCACACCATGCCAACACGGTGTCGACCATCGCCTCGTACTGGGGGTAGCAGAGATCACCGGCGCCACGGATATAGGGGGATGCCGAGGCCGAAACGATCAATCCACCACCAACAAAGGCGTCCTCCATGAGGGTCTCCACTTCCTCACGGATGTCGTCGGGGGTCGCTTCGTAGAACCGGTGGATCTGCAGATTGCCTTCCAGGCACATTCGTGCACCGGCTCGCTGGCGCGCCTCACGCGCCGTGATATTCCCCATGGGAGGCGGCTCGAGCGGGTGCAGGACATCGGCGCCCATCGCCAGGAAACCGTCGAAAACACGGGCGATCGAGCCATGGCAGTGTACGTGCACGAAACCACCGGCGTCGTGGATGCGCTCGATGATGGGCCGGTCATAGCGCACGTTGAAATCGTCGAAGTCTGCCGGTCCATGCAGTGGCGGCACCAGGTATTCCTGGCCGAGGATCGAGAAAAAGGGGCCCACGCCGCGGGCCAGCAGCACCTCCAGTCGCTGCAGCAGCAGCTGCTGTTGCCGCTCGCACAGAGCATGCAGCAGATCACGATGGGTGATGGAGAGCAGGGCGAAGGTCTCGGAACCGCACAACTCGGCGATGAAGCCGGCGGGATTGAAACCGAGATGGGTCTCGGCTATACCGGCATCGCCGATCTCGGCGTCCGCCGTGAAGAAGGTGCCGACATCATCACCCACCTGTGGCAGGGGCAGGGACAGGTAGCGCTCTGCCGCGTCGGGACCATCGACGTAGAAACGCTCATGCAGACCCGGTTGGCCATGGCGGCTGAGGAGGTGGGTCGCCGTCAGATCTCCCGCCGGCGTATGCAGGACGTTGACACGCCGGTCCCAGTCGGGTGCGTGCGCCTGCGTGACGGCGTCGACATCATAGGGCGCATCGAGGTGGGCACTCGACCAGATCGCCTTGCATTCGGTGCGCTCCTGCAACAGCCTGCGCAGGCGATCGTAGCTGGGATCGTTGCCGGGAATCCCCGTGCGGCTGTAGACGGCAGGGCGATCCACCGGCTCTCCACGGTAGCAGCGTTCCAATCGTTCGCGGCGCGTCATTCGGTCCCCATCACCATCGTTTCCAGGCCTTGCCGGCGCAGCCCGCAGCCTCTGTTGCACATTGTACCGGATCGGCCCTCGCCCGGCGAGTTTTCCTGCACCTTGCCCATGTAAGGAGACCTCGGTATGATGACAGGCAGGGGTAGGATGAGAGGCCGGAGGCGAATGCATCGTGACCTACATGTTTGATTGGGTGGGCCCCCGAGCACCGGAGGCCTGGGACCGCGTGCCTCTGCGTACGCCCGAACCGTATGGTGATCACCTGCGCCCACTCTACAACCTGCATCAGGATGTGGCCTGCGCGCCGGAACCAGACGCTACCGATCCCGCTACCGATCCCGCCAGCGTGCCCGCAGACGGCGACTGGCGAGGGCTGTGGGTCGATCTGGCCGCCTCCCTGGCAGGCCGCCTCGAGCGCTTTGCGCTGGTCGCCGCCGAAGAGGACCACGTCGTCGGCCAGCTGCGCCTGTTCCCAAAGTCCTGCACCCACCCGCGCCCCGGTGCCTGGGACTCCGACACGCATCACCAGGCCCCGGATGAAGAGGTGTTGTGGCTTGGCGCCGCCGCCGTCGACATGCCCGCGTACGAGGACCGGCTGCCCCTGCACCTGCTGGCCTATGCCATCGATGAAGCCCGACGCCTGGGCTGCACCCGCCTGCAGGCAGTGGCCTGGAGTGATGTGCCCGTCTATGCGCTGTGGGCGCAGTCCTTCCCGTGGATGGTCTACGAAGCGGCGGGTTTTCGCCGTATCAGCGAAACCGATGGCAGCCATCTGCAGGCTCTGCCGGACATGCTCGCCGGCCACCACGGTGCTGTCGTGCATGAGCTGGTCACCACGCAGCTGGCGCACAGCGGCCTGACCATGGCCACCGCCGAAAACCTTGCCGTTGTCGAGTTCTGCCTGTCATGATCCGTGACCTGCTGGATCCTGCTGTCGGCGACCTGCTGGCGCGCCACGGACGCTACTGGCGCAACGGCCAGCCGCCGCCTGAGCCGTGGCGGCCAACAGCAACCTTCGCGCCGGCAACGGTCGATCCTCGTCCCCTGTTCCAGCTGAATCGCGCCGCGCCCATGGCCGATACGGCGGATCCACATCCGC
>CALFPI010000380.1 GCA_937919035.1 uncultured Gemmatimonadaceae bacterium | reverse complement strand
GTTTTCGACAAAGTCGATCTGGCGCGATTGAATGCGCAGCTCAAACTCCGCCGCATCAAGCCCGACTCCGTCGGCATCCGGCTTGATCCCGACAGCCTGAACATTGAGCTGTACATCGCCCTCGACCTGTCGAGCCGCTCGGATCAGGTTGGGTTCGTGCACAGTGCGCGCCTGCCGGCGCATCGAAAATTCTACGTACCGCTCGCTCGCAGCATGATGAATCACGCCGAGGAGGCGGCCTCTGATCTTGGGCGTGAGCCTGCGGCGATGGTCAATCTGGTCAGTCCCATCAAGGGGCTGTCCTGGGACACGTACCTGGACAACGACACCTATCGGGAGACGGCGGCGCTGGCCCTGTCGACAGGTATCGTTTCCTTGAGCATGATCACGACAACAGACCGTCGCATGGTCCTCGACAGCCCGCTCGATACCCCCGACAAGGTCAACATCGGCAACATCGCACGGCAGAGCGCGATGCTCAATGCGACACTGGACCGGGCATTGGCGGACCCGGTTCTGTTTGGACACGACTGGGTCAAGCTGCGCGCCGAACACAAGAAGAACATCCTTGATTCGCGGGTGTCGATCCGCGGACGCCTGCGCCTGCTGCCGCAACGCAGCGCCACCCCCAACGAACCCGTGCCCGGCGCCCTGGTGACGGTGCTCAATGAGCGCTTCCACAATATGTGGCGTCCACTCATCCTGCTGGCCGACGAGGATGGCAACTACCAGGTGGACGGGTTGTGGAAGTTCAAGACCCAGGTCCGCGCCTATCTGGCAGATGCCGCGACGGGGGACATCACCTTCAGCACCGATCACGGCGAACGGGCGCAGAAACTCGGGGCCTTCGAGCAGACCCTGACGAAAGCTGAAACGGTGTGGACGACGATTCTGTACCAATCGGAGAGTCTCGAAATCCACGACCGCATCAATGCCGAGTTTCACTTCACCTTCGGCAACGGTTTTCTGGGGCAGAAGATCCTCGATAAGCGGGGTGCTGTACCCCGCCAGTATGGGTTCTCCATGGGTGACCATGACGAGCAGATGATGGTCCTCTACAGCGCCCCAGGGGACTCTCTGCGACTCATCGATGACTCCGTTGTGTTGCTGAACAATGAGGGTGCAACCGACGAGCAGACGGCACAGGGGCAGGGCTTCGACGCGCGTCTGGCCCGCATGATCCCATATGTCAGCCTGCAATCGATGCGAGACATGTGGCGTCTGGACGACATTCGAATGGAGCGTATGCGCTCCTTCGCCATCGAGAACCCGCGACTCGATGCACTGCACAGCCGTTCCTGGCGCGCCCTCGAGAAGGCCGAGAAGGCCATGGCTGAACTGCAGTGGGGTGATTACTCCAAGTACATCCGCGAGGCTCTGGGGCTGGAGTATCGCGCCTATCCGGATGTGCGCGGCACGCAGAACGACATCGTCTCCGGGTTGGTGTTCTTTGTCGCCCTGCTCATACCGGCGGCGTTCTTCGCGGAACGCCTGCTGTTTGCTGCCCCTGAGGTGCAGAAGCAAATTGGCTGGTTCTCGCTGATCATGCTGGTCATCTGGGTGATACTGTCGCAGGTCCACCCGGCCTTTGAACTGGCACACCCGGTGATCGTCCTGCTGGCGCTGATGGTGATGGTGATGGCGTTTTTTGTCATCACCCTGGTCGTCGGCCGGTTCAATGCTTTCATGACGGATCTGCGGCAACGCAAAGCAGGTACCAATAGTGGCGACCTCAGCCGTTCAGGAACCGCCTATGTAGCGTTTATGCTTGGTATCTCCAACATGCGTCGCCGCGTCACCCGCACCGGATTGACCCTGGCGACGATTACGATTCTGACGTTCACCGTCCTGTCCTTCACGTCCTTCAAGCCCAGCATCCAGTTCATCGGTTTCGAAAAAGACTGGAAGCCACCGTACAGCGGTATCCTGTTCCACGATATCAACTGGTGGTCATGGGAACCAACGCACTATGACTACCTGAAGTCGCACTTCGCCGCGTCCGGGACGCTGTCGCCGCGTACGTGGCTGACGATGGGTTTCGAGGAACAGGGCTATATCCCCATGCGGCTTGGCAGCAATGAAGCCGATGGATTGGGCGTGCTCGGCCTGTCGGTGCAGGAGCCGCTGGTCACCGGGATCGATCGGACCCTGATCGCCGGGCGCTGGTTTGAGCAGCCGCAAGAGGAGAGTGTCATACTTTCCGATCTGCTCGCCCGGCAGCTGGGTGTTTCCATCGAAGCAGTGCAACGGGGAGATGGTCCCGTGGTGCGCATTTTTGGGGATCCCTGGAAGGTCGTCGGTATTTTCGACGCCCACGAATTCGACGCCACGACGGACCTGAACAACGAACCGATGACACCGGCGGAAGAACAATTCGCCCAGTTCAATATGCCGGGCATGGACCAGATGTTCCTCATGAACAGTGTGTTCTTTGAGGAGGACGTGGAGATCACCTACGAACACGTGCCTGCGAGCCGTCTGGCGATCGTTCCGTATGAACGTCTGGAGAGCATGGGGGCAGAATTGATGTCCGTTGCCGTGCGCTTTGATGAAGGTGTTGAGGCGCGGGAACTGATCGAGGCATACCTGTCGCGCTCGAGCTTCCGCCTCTTTGTCGGCATGCCCGATGAGGACGGCCAGATGCACACCTACTCCTACAGCAGCATAGGCGCCACCAAACTCGAGGGGCTGGGGGCGCTGGTCATCCCCATGCTGATTGCCGCCCTGATTGTGCTCAACACGATGATGGGCGCCGTCTATGAGCGCTTCCGCGAAATCGGCGTCTATTCATCGGTCGGCCTGGCACCGGTGCACATCTCGTTCCTGTTCATTGCCGAATCTTGCGTCTATGGTGTTCTCGGTGTCGTCATTGGCTACATCTTCGGCCAGGTGGGGGCCAAGATCCTGCTGACGCTGGATCTGCTCGGGGGGGTGTCGCTCAACTACTCGTCAACAGCCGCTATCGGGTCGGCAATCCTCGTCATCGTTGTGGTGTTGGTATCCAGCATTTACCCGGCACGTGTCGCATCACAGATGGCGGTTCCGGACGTCGTCCGGCGTTGGCAGTTGCCCGAGCCCGACGGAGATGTGTGGCGGTTTCCGTTTCCCTTCACCGTCAACATCAATGGCGTGGAGTCTCTGTGTGGCTATCTGCACTCGTATTTCAGTTCCTACGGGCACGAATCCGTCGGACAGATGTACACGGAGCGGACGCGCATCGTCATGGAGGAGACCCCGGGGGAACGCTCCTATGCTGTACAACTGCTGCTCTGGCTGGCGCCGTTCGACATGGGTGTGAGCCAGTACCTGCAATTCACCACGAAGCCGACGGAGAACCCGCGAATTCTTGAGATCCATCTGTTCATCCAACGGATCAGCGGGCCTGTCGCTTTCTGGCAGCGGCTGAACCTTGGGTTCATGCTGCAACTGCGCAAGCAGTTCCTCGTCTGGCAGACCCTGAAGGGCGAGATCCAGCAGGAACACGTCGAGCACTGCCGCCTCATCGCCATGCAGGCGTCGGATCTGGAACTTGAGTCCACCGACGCCCCAGGGGCGCTCTAGTGTCGCGGGAATCCAACAGGCAGGCGCGGCGTGATCGTCAGTATGAGGAGATCAATGAGTATCGGGATCTGCTGCAGGCGCCGGATACGTTTGAGTCGGGGTTCACGCGCAAGACGCTGATCGGCGTGCTGTTCATCGCCTTCATCATGACGCCAGGGCAGATGTACCTGGGGCTGGTGACGGGGATTGGCATTGGTGATGCAGCGCAGTGGGTGACGGTGATCCTGTTTCTCGAGATCGCCAAGCGGTCCTTCACCACACTGAAGCGGCAGGAGATTTTCCTGCTGACGTATGTCGCCTCACAGCTGATCGTTCGTGCCGAGACACAGACGTTCCTGCAACTGATCTGGCGGCAGTATTTCGTCAGCTCACCGGAGGCGGTGCAGTTCGGGCTGACGGACAAGCTGGTAAACCTCAAGTGGATGGGCTACAGCTGGTTTGCGCCGGACCCGGACTCCCAGGCGATCATCCAGCGGACGTTCTTCCACGAGGACTGGCTGCTGCCGATCGCCTTGCTGGTCATCGGCATCATCGTCAGCCGCATTACCTGGTTTACCTCGGGATACGTGCTGTTTCGCCTGGTTTCGGATCGCGAGAAGCTGCCTTTTCCGACGGCGCCGCAGGCGGCCCTCGGGGCGATGGCCCTGGCCGAGGAGAGTGGTTCCGAGGATCAGTCATGGAAGTGGCCCGCCTTCACCGTGGGCGGTGCCATCGGCCTCGTCTTCGGCTTCATCTACGTCGCCATTCCGACGCTGACAGAGACCTTCGCTGGGGCGAAGGTCACCATTCTGCCGATTCCTTTTGCCGACTTGACGCCGGTTCTGGGCCGCTTCCTCGGCGCCACTCCGATTGCGATCAGTTTCAGCCTGTCACCGATCTTTGCCGGGCTGCTCCTGCCATTCTGGAGTGTCATGGGCTCCTTCGTCGGTGTCCTGTCCTTCATCTTCCTGTCACCCATGCTGCACCACTACGGTTTCATGCCGCACTGGGTGCCGGGTATGGGTGCCATCCAGACACAGATCACTGCCGGCATCGACTTCTGGCAGCCTTTCGGCATGGGCGTAACCCTCGCCGTGGCCATCATCTCGATCACGCAGGTAGTCCGCGCGGGGCGCGAGCGGACCGTGGATGCCAATCACGAAAAGGTGCACGGCCACGACCATGACACCTGTCGCCATCCCGAGTGCAGCAAGCAGTCCCAGGTACGGGGCTACTGCATCGAGCATCTGAATCGGGGTGACTTTCCGCTGTGGATCTGTCTGACCCTGTTCTTCCTCGGTGCCGCCTATCCGATCCTGCTGGCAAAGACCCTGTTTCCCACACTTGTGACAACGGGACTGCTCATCGTCATCCTGTTGATCGCTTTTATCTATGCGCCGCTCATGTCTTTTGTCTCGGCCCGTCTCGACGGACTTATCGGGCAAAATATCCAGATTCCGCATCTGCACGAAGCGACGGTCTTTCTCACCGGCTACCGTGGTGTGGAGATCTGGTTCGTGCCGCTGGCTGGGGCCGATTTCGGCGGCGGCGCCGAGACGTTCCGCATTATCGAGTTGACGGGGATGCGCTTCACCAGTCTGCTGAAGGCAGAGATCGTCATGGTGCCCATCGTGCTCGGGGCCAGCCTGATGTACTGGAGCTTCCTGTGGAAGCTGGCACCGATTCCATCGCAGGCCTACCCGTACGTGCAGACCTTCTGGCCGGCCCGCGCCTTTGCCGAAGCTGTGAAGTACTCGGCGACGCAGTACAGCGTCATGTATGAACCGGGGGAAGAGTCGGATGGACGAGTCGTGCCCCCCGGCGAAGCTGTCTGGAGTCCAGCCAACCTGCAGGATGCGTCGCTCTACTACTGGCGTGTCAAGATGTCTCTCGACACGGGTATCAAAAACCCGGACAAACGCATCTACGGCCCCTGGTCCGAGACGCACTGGTTCCGGACCGATTTTACCGGGGACGCCGAAGGCAAGGGCGTCGACGGCTCACCTGAAATTCTGCAGCTACCCGCCTCGCGACATGCCGATCTGTCTCTGCCTCGGCCCTTTCTCGACGTACCGAAAATGGGTGCCGTCGTTGACGAGCCCGAGACAAAGTTCCAGGTGCGTCTGCCCGAAGGGTGGATGGACCGGGACGCAGCGTACATGATCGAACTGGATACGGACCCGCAGTTCCGTGGGGATTTCTTCCAGAGTTCGTCGGAAACCCCCATGTTCTTCCAGATCTACTGGCGCGATCCAAAATCGACGGGGGATGGGCGGGACGAGGACTTCGATGGCGTCGCCGACGAAGAGGTCCGCAACCAGAAGGATGATGACGGTGACGGCGCCATCGATGAGGATCTGCACCATCCGCTCAACGGTGAGAAGTGGCCGATCCTGGTTTTCGGTCTGAGCTTCGGCCTTGGGTTGTACTCGTTTCTCGGGTTCTTTGGCATGCCGATGTTCTTCGTCTGGGGCTACATCCGTGCCGTCGCCTCTGCCGGCGCGGCGACGTTCTTTGCCATGTTCACGGAAGTCATCGGTGCCCTGCTGGCCAGGTATTACTTCTGGCCTAAATTCGGCAAGCAGCACTGGCGTCAGGTGGCGATGGTCCTGGCTGTCGGCTTCGGTGTCGGCATGTCCCTTGTCGGCATGTTCTGCGCCGCGACGCTGATGATCACCAAGGCGATATCTGCTGCTCCGTTCTAGGGCGGAGCGATTGCGTCCCCTTCGCGTATACCGGCGGCTTCGTCGACTTTGAGCAGCAGCATGGCACCGACAAGAAGAAAGGCGATGACCACCGAGATGCCGGCGCGCTGAGAGGCGAAGGCCTCGGTGAGCAGGCCCAGAAGCAGGGGGCCGGCGAAGGCCGTGGCTTTGCCGCTGAAGGCGTAGAAGCCGTAGAACTCATTTTCCATCTGGCGCGGCACGAACCGTCCCAGCAGCGATCGACTGGCCGCCTGCGCGGGCCCGGCCAGCATGGAGATGCACAGCGACGCGCCCCAGAAGACGCGGGTGTCGTAGGTGGATACGGCCACCACAGAGGCGACGATCATTCCCGCCAGACTCAGCAGGATGGCGCGCCGACCACCCAACCAATCATCGAGATAGCCCCCGAAAAAAGCGCCCACGCCGGCAGCGGCATTGGTACTCACACCAAAGAACATCAGATCCTGGAAGGTGAAGCCGAGTGTCCCCATGGCGTAGATGCCACCGAAGGCGAATACCGTAACGAGGCCGTCGTTGTAGAATAGACGCGCCAGCAGCAGCCGGGTGATCTGCCGGTACTGACGGATGCGCCCCAGTGTCGCCCACAGCTGGCGCCACGAACTCTCGCCCGCTGCCACCGCGGGCAGGACGGGCGTCTGTGGCTTCCGCAGGAGCAGGAACAGGGGAAGACTGAAGAGGGCGAACCAGCCGGCGACGAGCAGATTGGTAGCACGGATATTCTGTCCCGCCTCGGTGGTGA
>CALFPI010000379.1 GCA_937919035.1 uncultured Gemmatimonadaceae bacterium | reverse complement strand
GCGTGGAGCCCGCCGTGCCGATGACCTTCACCATCATCGTCCATGGGTCGGCGCTGTGATCGTCGGCGGCAAAGCTGGCGCAGAAATGCGCCAGGGCGCCATTCTCCATGGTGATGTTGACCATGGCGATGTCTTCCTGCGGGATCGCTTCATAGTGCAGTGTCGCCTTCATAGCCGACACCTGCCGCGGCAATCCCGCCAGGTAGAGCAGGACGTAGGCGTTGTGCGTCAGGATCTGCCGGATCACACCGGGGTAGCGGGCGGCGACCGACTCGGGGTGATGGATGTGGTACATGACGTAGATCGCCACGAGTCGTCCCAGATCACCACCGTCGATCAGTTCCTTGCTGCGGATGAGACTGTCCTCATGAACGTAGTTGTGCCCGGGCATACAGACCCGGCCCGTGCGGTCCGCCACCTCCTGCATGCTCTGGATCTCGGCAACGGAAACACCAACGGGCTTCTCCACCAGAACATGCTTGCCCGCCTCCAACGCCATGGTGGCGAATTCGAGATGCGACTCCAGATTGGTCAGCACCGATACGGCATCAATCGCTGGATCGGCGAGCAATTCGGCGGGGGTGTCGTACGTGCGGCAACCGAAGGCCGCGGCTTTTTCCCGGCCCTGGGCCGGATCCAGGTTCCACAGTCCCACCAGCTCGGTATCGGCACAACGCCGGACGCCCTCGGCGTGCAGCGGTGAAACATCGCCGGCACCAAAGAAGGCGATGCCGAGGGGTTTGCTGTCGATCATGTGTCGGTTTTCTCCAGACTGCGGGCGAAGTTGACGAGGGCGCGGACATTGTCAGGTGGCGTAAAGGGAGCCACTTCACAGCCGGGGGCCACGATGAGTCTGGTGCCGCCCAATCGGTGACAGATCTCGGCGGCGGCCGTAACCTGCTCGACACCACCCTCCAGCATGGTGGAGATGGTGTCGATGTTGCCGCACAGGGCACGATCGGGCCCCAGCCTCTGTGCTGCCAGCGCCAGGTCGGTGAGGAAGTCCAGTTCGTAGACATCCGCTGGCAGCTTTTCCATGTCGGTCAGCAGCGCATCGGTGCAGCCACACATGTGCACCCGCGTCATCGCCCCGGCGGCGCTCGCCGCCTGCAGGATACGGATCTGCTGGGACCAGAGAAAATCATGATAGAAAGTGGGGCCGATGAGACTGGCGGCGGCATCACTCATGCCGATGCTGTCAGCGCCGGCTTCGACCTGGGCCGCTGCGTAGCGGATGGACAGATCGGCGCAGAAGGTGAGCAACTCGTGGACAAACTGCGGGTCGTCGTAGAAGTCCGTCATCAGGGCATTGATGCCGCGCAGTTCGGCAGCCAACGCCAGGGCGCCCTCCACCCAGCCGACAACACAGGCATCGGCACCGGCCTCGCGTCGCAGAATGCGGATCGCCTTGATCCGGTCGCCCATGCGACCGGCATGGACATCCGGGATCTTCAGCTGGGCCAGTCGAGCCTTGTTCTTCAGGGCGGCGTCGGTCTCGTCGATCGCCGGCGGCTGATCCGGATACCAGCGCACACTACCCTCACCGCACAGATCGATAACTTCGCGCGCCGGATCCGAGCAGGTCAGCAGGATGTCGAGGCCAAAATCGCGCCACACGGCAAGCTGGGCCGCCGCCATGCGCTCGCCATCGCGGCAATAATCACCGAAGGGGATGCCCGCATGTTTGCCGGCGAAGGTCATCAGCATGGGCTGCACCGGCGGGCGATCCCGGGGCGTCCCGGCGATCGTCGCCCGCACACGCTCCAGGCTCGTCATCTCACTCGTCATCTCAATCGTCATGGCACTCGTCTTTTCGCGCGTGGCTCTGAACCTGCCTTCTACTTCAGTCAACATACCCACGTAGTACCCGGCAAGTCGCACCTGACTGCAAGAAAACGACTCGCTTACCCGTTGAGTTGTGTAACGTACAGGCAGGAGTCAGGCCCTGGCACACCTCCACGCAGGCAGACGACAATGATCGACCCATGCGTCGCCAGCTGTCCACCGGCACCAGTTCTCCCGCCGGAAATCGCCGCGCTCCGGGATCATGCCCTGGCGCGACAACGAGCCGGGATCCACGCCGTGCCGACGCTGCCGTTGATCGACGCGCAAAGCTGGTCGGTGCGGCCACAGAACGAAGACTGGCTGCTGTGGCGTGCTCGTCGCTGCGCCGCTCGACTCGATAGCATGCCCCTCGATATAGGCCCGGAGGAGCGCATCGTCGGTCGACCGCTGTTGCGCCTGCCGACCCCGTCCGAGGCGCGTCAGATCGATGCCGTCCACGACACGAACGAGTCGATCCCGCCCTTCCCGGGTGGCGATGCCGGTCACTTCCAGCCCGACTTCGACAAGCTCTTCGAGCTCGGTATCGGTGGCCTTCGCCGCGAGATCGAGTCACGGCGACAGCACGCCAGCGCCGAGCAGGAGACCTTCTACCAGGCCTGCGGCATCGCCATGGCCGGATTCTCCCGGTTCGTCCTGCGCGTTGCCGACGACTGTGATGATATTGAGCTGGCCCGGGCCTGCCGGCAGGTCGCCACGGAGCCTCCCGCCACCTTCCACGAGGGTGTGCAGCTCATGTTCCTGACGATCGTGGCGCTGTGGTTCGGTGAGGACCACGCGTTGACGACGCCGGGGCGCATGGACCAGACCCTGCGACGGTTGTACGAGCAGGATCTCGTGGCAGGCCGCACCACGCCCGAAGAGGCCCTCGAACTGATCTGTTGCCTCTACATCCAGTGCAACAACATCCTCGGCCCCGGATCAGCCCTGTCGGTACTGGTCGGCGGGCGCGATCGCCACGGAAATGACGCGACCTGCGATCTCACCTATTTGTGCCTGGCGGCACGTCAGGCGACAAGGCTGGTCTATCCTACGGTGGCTCTGGCATGGCACGAGGGCACACCGCCGGAGCTGACCGACTACGCCTGCCGGATGTTGCGCACCGGCGTCGGCGACCCCGCCTTCTTCAATGACGAACTGATCGTCTCGGGGCTGCGCGACCACGGCGTGAGTGTGGCGGATTCCTATGACTACATGAACTCCACCTGCGTCGAGATCAAAGTCGTCGGCAGCTCGCACATCTGGGTGACGGCACCGTACTTCAACTGCGCGCAGCTCATGCTGGATGCGCTGGACCGAGCCACCGACGACGAGGTCTCCGCGCCGGCCACGCTGGAAGGTTTCGAGCAGATCGTCAGGGACCAGTTTGCCACCGCCGTGCGGGACGCGGCACAACGACTGGATGCCATCTGGGAGGCCCGGGCACAGACCGGCTGTTTTCCCCTTGGCAGCTGTCTGATCGACGACTGCCTGGAGCGGGGTCTCGATTTCGACCGCGGTGGCGCCCGCTACAACTGGGTGGAGAACTCCTTCGTCGGACTGGCGAATCTGGTGGACGGCATGATCGCCATCGAGCACCTCATCTACGATACCGGCGAGCTGTCGCTGGGCGAGTTCCGCCAGATCCTCCAACGGGATTTCGCTGATGCGGAGCCGCTGCGCCAGAGGATCCTCAACCGCCTGCCCAGCTATGGCAACGGCGACGAGGGGGCGGATGCGACGGCCGCCAAATGGGCGGGGGCCCTCATCGACATTACCGCCCGCCATACCGTCGGCCCCCACGCCTATGTGCCCGGTTTCTTCTGCTGGGTGATGCACGGTCACCTGGGTGCTGACACCGGCGCCACACCGGACGGGCGGCGGGCCGGCATGGCGCTGGCGGACGGCGCCGGCGCTGCCCAGGGCCGCGAGCGGCGCGGACCCACAGCCTCGGTGTTGTCCACGACCCGGTGGAGCCATCGGGCCGCTCTCGGTGGCCTGGTGCACAACGTCAGATTCTCGAAGGCACTGCTGGACAATGACGCCGGGTTGCAGGCCATGCGAGGCGTGATCGAAACCTATCTGCGACGGGGCGGCTTCGAGATTCAGGTCAACGTCGTCGGTGCCGACACGCTACGCGCCGCCCAGGCCGACCCCGAGGCATACGCCGACCTGCTCGTGCGGGTTGCGGGCTACTCCGACTACTTCGTGCACCTCGATGCGAACCTGCAGGCAGAGGTGATTGCCCGCACCGAGCACACGGCCGCGTAGTCATGACCGCGCTGACAGCCCTGATCTTCGATATCAAGAAATTCGCCATCCATGACGGGCCGGGTATCCGTACGACGGTGTTTTTCAAAGGCTGTCCGCTGGCCTGCTCGTGGTGCCACAATCCCGAGGCCATCAAGCCAACGCGCGAGCTCGTGCTGTTTGAGGAGAAGTGTATCGCCTGCGGTGAGTGTTTCCGTGTCTGTCCCCAGCAGGCGCATGAGCGGCTCGCTGACGGCACCCGTGTCTATCACCGCGACCGATGCGTATTGTGCGGCGCCTGCACCGAGGTCTGTTACGCCGAGGCCCTCGTCATGGAGGGGCGCGAAGTGACGGTGGCGGAGTTGATGGTCGACCTGCGCAAGGACATCCCCTTCTACCAGAACTCGGGTGGCGGTGTGACACTGTCGGGGGGCGAGCCGACGCTGCAGCACGAGTTCGCCCTGGCGCTGCTGCAACAGTGCAAGGCGGAGGGGCTGCATACCGCCGTCGATACCTCCGGTCAGACGCCGTGGCGGGTCTTCGAGAGCCTGCTTCCGTACATCGATCTCGTCCTCTACGACATCAAACACATCGATGGCAGCAGTCACCAGCAACACACGGGCAGCGACAACGGCAGGATCCTGGAGAATCTGCAGCGACTGGGGGACAGCGGTACACCGATCGAGATCCGCATGCCCGTGATTCCGACAATCAACGACGACCCGGAAGAGATCGAAGGGACTGCCCGGTTTCTTGCCGGCATCAACGGCATCACAAAAGTAGAGGTCCTGCCGTACCACAAGCTCGGCGCATCGAAGTACGCACGCCTCGGACGGGAGTACCAACTGCCCGAGGCGCAGCCCCCGGATCCGGCGACCATGGAGAGCATCGCCGGCATCCTGCGAGCCCACGGTCTCAACGTCCATGTCGGCAGCTGACAGCCAGGAGCCTACCATGCAAGAGTTGGAGCTGGATCCCCGGAGCCGCAGTCACAGGTTGCGCGAGTTGTTCTGGAGCGGCGCGCACGAATCGTACCGTCAGAGTCAGCTCGTCGTCGGCTCGGACGATCCATCCCTGGTCGGCAAGGCGACAGACTTCGA
>CALFPI010000378.1 GCA_937919035.1 uncultured Gemmatimonadaceae bacterium | reverse complement strand
TTCCTGCCCATCATCCGTGTTCGTGACGTTGATGAGGGGATCCGACTGGCGATTGAGTCCGAACATGGCTTCCGCCACACCGCGATGATTCATTCCAAGAACGTGGAGAACATGCACAACATGGCGCGCGCCGCGGACACGACGGTGTTCGTCAAGAATGGACCGTCCTATTCCGGTCTCGGCGTCAACGGTGAGGGCTACTCGACCTTCTCCATCGCCGGTCCCACCGGGGAGGGGCTGACCACGGCCCGCACCTTCACCCGCCGCCGGCGCTGCTCGCTGGTGGATTACTTCCGCATCACATGAGGCCCGGTCCATGCTCCTTGCCCAGGTAAGAGGCCATGTTGTGTCGACGGCAAAAGTCGACAACCTGACGGGCCGCAAGCTGTTACTCGTCGAAATTGTC
The DNA here is from genome assembly GCA_937919035.1 of uncultured Gemmatimonadaceae bacterium. Lineage (GTDB taxonomy): Bacteria > Latescibacterota > UBA2968 > UBA8231 > UBA8231 > UBA8231. The sequence continues at coordinate 13,363 of CALFPI010000378.1, read as the reverse complement.
ACGGTGCGCCCGGATGGCCTGCACGAGACCGGACGGAAGCTCGTCTGTGTCGACGCCGTAGGAGCTGATACCGGCTCCATCGTGCTGGTTGTGATGGGATCCTCGGCGCGTACGGCGCCGGAACTCGGCAGCGTGCCAACGGACGCCGCCATCATCGCAATTCTCGATTCGCTCAGCGCCGATGGCGCGCGCCTCGACCTGAATCTGGTTGCCGAGGCGGTCTAGGTTGAACGACCGATGACAAACGCTGTTAGCAGGGAGCAGGTGGAGGCTCTGGTTCGTCAGGCGCTGAAACGGCACCAGCCGCAAGCGGCCGGCACCGGACCAGGGGCCGTAAATGGGGTGGGTGTGGCGACGGACGCACCACGCCTGATCGCCAACATATCCGCTCGTCACGCACACCTGAGTCAGCAGGCTCTGGATTTGCTCTTTGGCCCCCGGCGGAGTCTGACAGTTCTCAAGCCGCTCTATCAACCGGGCGCCTACGCCGCCGAAGAGACCGTGACGATCTTTGGACCGCGCAAACAGATGATCTCCAACCTCAGGGTGCTGGGTCCGTTGCGCGACGCCTGCCAGGTGGAGTTGGCCTTTTCCGACGCCCGCTTTCTCGGGATCGATGCGCCCGTACGCGTCAGTGGCAATATCGCGGGTTCTGCCGGTTGTTATCTGGTAGGGCCTCACGGTGGTATTGAGATGTCGGAAGGTGTGATTCGCGCCGCACGCCATGTTCATATGAATCAGGGTGAGGCCGGATACTACGGGGTCACCGAAGGCGAAGGCATGCGCCTTGTAGTCGACAGCGCGCAGTCGGGCGTTCTCGATGATGTGACGGTGCGTATCGGCGCCGACGTCAAACTCGAAGTACATGTGGATACCGATGAAGGCAACGCGGTCGACCTGATCAACGCCCGGAAAGTTACCCTGGAACGAACCCGATGACGGATTTGAAGAGGAAAAACTGAGCATGGCAGACGCGCTGGGGATACTGGAGACTACGGGCCTGACGGGAATCATTGCCGGTGGAGATGCAATGGTGAAAGCCGCCAAAGTGGAGCTTTCGGGTTGGGATCGAGTCGGCTCGGGCATGGCGACAATTTTCTGTCGCGGGGATGTGGCCGCCGTAAAGGCGGCGATGGATGCTGGCGCGCAAGCGGCGGCGAAGGTTGTAGAGGTGCGTGCCGTGCACGTGATTGCCCGCCCGCACAACGGCCTGGGCGTCATGATCCCGTCATCGGCAGGGGGAACGATCAGCGGCGTGCGCGCTCTGGGTATGGTCGAGGCCCGCGGTGCTGCAGGTGTGATCGAAGCAGCGGACGCAATGGAGAAGGCGGCAGATGTGGAAGTCGTCAAAGTCTTTGAGATTGGTGGTGGCTTCATCACCGTGCTGGTCGCAGGTGATGTAGGCAGCGTGCAGTCTGCCGTTGCTGCCGGCTCCGAGGGCGCAGAGCGTGTTGGTGAGGTCATCACCCGCCATGTGATTGCGCGCCCTGCCGAACAGATTCTTTCTCTCTTCCTGGGTTGAGAACAAACACATGAGTGCTTTGGGTATGATTGAAACGCGGGGGTTGGCCGCTGCGGTTGAGGCGCTGGACGCGATGCTGAAGACGGCGGATGTGACATTTGCCGGGCAGAAGCGGGTCGGCGCCGGACTGGTGAATGTCATGATCGAGGGGGATGTGGCTGCGGTGAAGGCGGCGGTGGATGCTGGTGCCGAGGCGGCTCAGCGGGTAGGCGAACTGCGCAGCGTACATGTCATTCCGCGACCGATCGACAAACTCAAGAGCAGCATCGGCCTGTAAGGGATCGACTTGACGCAGGTACTCGACATCTCTGAGACAGTGATCACCGAACGGGTGTTGCTGGCGCTGCATTCGGGCCAGGCGGAGGTCCGCGTGGCGCCCGGGGCGGTCGTCACACCCTCAGGCTGGGATTTTCTCCGCTCGAACCGCGTACGCCTGGCACGTGGCACCGGCGCTGCGTCTGCGGCGCAGCCGTCGGCGCCACTCGCACCTGCCATAGCGGGGATCCACGAAGTGCTCCCGCCGGGGTCCGATACGGGTGTGCTGTCACGAGGTCGTTGCGACCATCCCGACAAGCCCTATGGCTGCCGCACGGAAGAATTTGGCTCAGGTTTCGTCGAGCCATCCTGCTGTTCCGCATGTGCCGTGCAGCAGGCAGGGACAAAGAATTGTGGGTGCGGGGGGTGCAACAAGGCGGCTGATACAGATGATGCAACCGAGGCTCTCGTGCAGACCTTGACGAATGAGATCATGCGACGCCTGGAGAACAGCTGACGTGGCAGACGCCATTGGCATGATCGAGGTGGAAGGTGTGGCGGGCATCATTGTCGGCGCCGATGCCGCGATCAAAGCCGCGGGAGTCACACTCAGAGGATGGGAGTCCATCGGCGGATTCACCACATTGTTTCTGGCGGGCTCCGTGGGTGACGTGGAGACCGCAGTTCGCGTCGGGGCTGACGCTGCGCGCGTTGTCGTCGAGCATGTCGTGTCTGCAGCGCTGCACCAGCCACAGCCGGAGACGGCGGCATTCATCGGCTTTTCACTGGCAGCCACCGGCACCCAGGCATCCGAGCCTGCACAAGCGCTGGGGCTGGTCGAGACGCGCGGCTACGGGTCCCATGTAGCGACGAATGACGCCATGGTAAAGGCAGCAGACGTACGCATCGCCAACGTTCTCACGGTCCACAACCGCGTCGTCTGCACACTGCTGACAGGAACCGTGGACGACGTCGAACAGGCCGTCGACACGGCGCGGCAAGCGTTGCGCGGCAGCGAGTGGTTTCTGGCGGCGGCCGTGATCAGTCAGCCCATGCCCGAGGTGCTGCAGGCCTTTGCCCAGCAGCGCGCCGGCAGCGGAGCCGCCTGACATGGCAACAGCCCTCGGCATTCTTGAAGTACGCGGCATGGTGGCTCTCGCAGCTGCAGTGGATGTCATGTTCAAGGCAGCCTCCGTAGAGCTCGTCGGGCGTCACATGATTGGCTCCGGGTGGCTCACGGTGGTCATCGAAGGCACCACGGCGGATGTGCAGACCGCCATCGACATAGGGCGTGACACGGCGTCACGGCACGGAGAGGTCATTACCGCCGCCGTTGTGTCACGGGTAGAGGCGGAAGCTCTGGCATCGATGCCGCACGTTGGCGCAGCTCTGGCTGACACGCAGGCGTACGAGGCACTGGGCATCCTTGAAACCAAAGGTGTCGTGCCCCTCGTCGCTGGCACCGATGCCATGGTCAAGGCGGGGGATGTCGAGTTGGCTGGCTGGACCTCCATTGGCGGGGCTCTGGTGCATGCCTTTGTCACCGGCAGTGTCGGTGATGTCGAAGCTGCCATTGCCGCCGGCGAACAGGCCGCCCGCCGCGCCGGAGAGTTTCACCGAGCGCTCGTATTGAGTCAGCCCGAGACTGCGGTGGGCGCACTGTTTCCGCCCAAAGCCAGGGGAGAACGGCGCACGTGCGGGGCACTGGGCATCGTCGAAACGACGGGGTACGTCGGTTCTGTTGCTGCCAGTGATGCCATGGTCAAAGAGGCGGATGTCAATTTCGTACGTCTGACAATCGGCAGTGGTGGTCGCGTTGCCACTGTGGTGGAGGGGCGACTCGACGACGTCACAACAGCCATCCGGTGCGGTGCCGCCCGTGCGGCAGCGGCGGCCGAACTGAATGGGCAACTCGTGATTCCACGCGCCGATGAAGCGGTGATGGCCGCTTTCTCCGACGCCGACAAGGGGCCACTCGACTGAATCCATGGGGCTCGTCGAAACTCGGACAACCATTGGCCTTGTCAAAGCTCTCGATGAAATGCTGAAGAACGCCGACGTGGTCTATGAAGGGCGTTACAAGGTTGGCTATTTCCTGACGGCCTGTGTCGTGCGTGGCGAGACGGGGGCTGTAGAGACGGCCCTGGATGTGGCGCGTCGCACGGCGGGTCAGTACGGCGAACTCGTGGCGGCCTACGCCATACCCTTTCCCTACGACAACATGGAAGCGCGGCTCCCACACGCGTGAGGATGCTCCTTCTCCCGGTGATTGAGTGATTATGGTCAGAATTGACGATCCCGTAGTGACAGCACAACTGTTGGCCAGCCGTCTCGGCGACGGCGACCGACAGGTCGACATCTGCCCGCGGGCCAAGATCACACCTTCGGCCCACGATTTTCTCCGTGCTCGCGGCGTCGAGGTTGTCGCCGGCGGAGGTCGTGGTGTGGCAGCCAAGGGTGGTTCTGCCACCGCGACAACTCCTGTAAGAAGGGCCATACCCGGAGTACCGGCAGCACCAGGCAGTACCGAGCGCAGCCGCCGTTTCAGCGGCATTTTCACGCCGAATATTGTCATCTACAATGCCTCCGGTGGTATCAACTACAAGGAGATGGAGCGTTATATCTCCTGGCTGATCGATGCCGGCATACATGGTCTGTATCCCAATGGCTCGACGGGCGAATTTGTCCGGCTCTCCGCCGAGGAACGACGGGATGTGGTTCGCCTGATCACCGATGTCAACAACCATCGCGTGCCCATCCTTGCCGGCGCCAGCGAGGCAAACGTCCGCGACGTCCTGGCGATGGCCGAGTTCTACGCCGGGATCGGTGCCGACGCCATCTCTCTGGTACCGCCCTTCTACTACAAAATCTCAGAGGCGAGCCTCTTCGAGTACTTCGCCGAGATCGCCCGGAACTCGCCGCTGGATATCCTGCTCTACAATATTCCGCAGTTCACCCAGGAACTCAGCCTCGATATCATGGAGGACCTGCTGGCCTTTGACCGGATCTTCGGCACGAAGGACTCCAGCCGTGATCTGCCGCGTATCATCAATACGATGCAACGTCTGCGCCGACAGCGGCCCGACTACGTGGTGCTCAACGGCTGCGAAGAGATCCTGCTGCCGTCGATCATCATGGGGGCCAATGGCGGCACCATCGCCACGTCCGGGATCATCCCCGAGATCATCGTCGAACTCTACGAGTGCTCCCAGGCGGAAGACCTCGACCGGGCGCGTGAGTTGCAGTATCGCATTCTGCCTCTGATCAACCACATGCTGCTAGGCGTCAACTTTCCCGAGGGCTTCAAAACGGGGGTTGCTGTGCGCGGCTTCGATGTGGGCCCCCCACGGAGCGTGCTCAGCGCCGAAGAAGGGGAGTATCTCCGTCGTCTCGAGGCGGAGATCGGTTGTATCCTGAGCGATCTGGGCTACACCGTGCACGGTGCCAGTGGTTGCCCGGTAACGCATCTGCCACCATTGGTACGACACTAGCGAAGCTCCGTCGCCATGGCCTCTCAGGCGCCGCGTGTTATCGTGATTGGTGCCGGGATCATTGGCTGCTCCACGGCGTATTACCTGGCGCACAAGGGAGCCACTGTAACCCTCGTTGATCGTGACGCGGATCCTTCGCCGACGTCGCGCGCCGCCCTTGGGGTGCTGGCTCACGCCCACGGCGGCAACGATGCACTCTCCTGCTTCTACCGTGATGCCCATGCCTTGCACGAGTCGCTCGCGGCCCGCTTATACACTGAGACGGGTATCGACGTCGGCTGGCAGCCACTGGGCGGCCTCGACCTGGCCTTTGACGACGATGACGCCTCCCGCCTGCGCCAACTGATCACGTTCAACCAGGATCGCGGCGCCGAAGCACACTGGCTGGATCCGGCCCTGTTGCGTGCTTCAGAGCCGGAACTGTCACCGACGGCCCTAGGTGGAGCCCTGTTCCCGCAGGATGCTCGTGTTGATCCTGTGCGGCTTGCTGCCGCCCTGCTGGCGGCGGCGAGCGCTCTTGGCGCGAGCCGACGCACCGCCAGCGTCGTGACGTCGCTGACACGCGACGATGCGGGCGTCGACTGCACAGTGGCTGACTCGACGGGAGAACGAGTCGAGCGCTACGATGCAGCCGTGGTCACAACCGGCCCATGGGTGGGCGAGTTGGTTCCTGATGTTCATGTGCGCCCGGTACGGGGGCAGAGCGGCCGCTTTGTCGGTGTGCAGACGCGGCACGTCGTCCGCTGGGGAAACGGGCAGGCGGTCAACGACGGTACGCAGATGCTCATAGGGGCCACAGTTGAGGAGGTTGGTTTCGACTTGTCGACAACCGCTGCGGCGGCCAGCGAGTTGATGGCCTGGGGCCGTCGGGTCTTCATGCGGCCACCCTCACTGGTCCAGATGAGCGCGGGCCTGCGGCCCAAACCCCGCCGCGGGCGCCCCGTCATTGCTGCACTGGAAGGCTCGGGCCCGCTCTATGTGGCCACTGGTCACTACAAGAATGGCGTGCTCATGGGCCCCCTGACGGGCAAGGTCGTGGCGCGCTGGATCATTGACGGCAGCCCGGGGCGGGATATGTCCCCCTTTACCGTCGAACGTTGACAGCCGCCAGCGGCTGCCCTTACCCTTCGAACAATCATTTGTGATACCACGAGCGGAGAGCGCATGACACTGAGCAATGAAGCCCTGATGGAGGCCCTCGACACGGTTGTGTCCATTCCTGCCGTGCCCTTCCAGGGAGGGGTTATCGACTACTCGGGCCACAGCAAGAATATCGATTACCTGCTGAACAACAATCATCTCGACGGGGGACGCGCTCGAGTCATATCGATCGCCGGTACGAGTCTTGTTCATCACATCAGTACCGATGATCAACTGGAACTGATGGAGGCGACAGCGGCGCAAATCTCTGGCCGTGGCATTTTCATTTCCAGTGTTGCCCCCAACCCGATTGCCGATGCCGAACGCCTGATTGCAGCACAATGTCGCCTGGCGGCAGCCCCCGAAGCTTTTCTGCTCATGCCGCTGAGTGGTGTGGCCGACCCTGAGGGCATGTATCGCGATTACATGGCTCTGGCGGAACGTCTTGGCACAGAGCACGGGGCGCGCTTTATCTACTACCTGCGGCAGCAGAACCAGGCGCCCATCGCGGTGCGCCTGCTCAATGACTCAGCCCACTTTATCGGCGTCAAGATCGGCACCTCACCAGAGGACGTCCCGGCGATTGTCAGCGGCGTCCATGAGGGAGCCGGAGCGGTGGTCTGGGGGATTGGTGATCGTTGTACGGGACCGGCGGAAGCGGGAACCAAGGGACACACGTCGGGAATCAACGTGGTTTTTGTCCGCGCCTCAGATGAGATCAACAACGCGCACCGCCGAAGGGACTGGGCCGCGGCACGGGTCATAGAAGAACTCGTCACGCCGCTGGAGGAAATCCGATTCCGCAACAATCGGGCCTACAATTACTCCGCCGTTGTGGAAGCGATGCATCTGAGCGGCTTTGACGACATTGCCGGTGGCGAAGGTGGTCCTTTCAACCCCCGCGTCCCGGAGAATGTTGCAGCAGAGGTGAAGGCGGCGATTCAGCCCCTGCTGGCGTACCACTAGAAAGGCTCTCATGCAGCGGCGTAGACATCATCACGGACACCGACGTTCGCGCAAGTCCAACCTGCGACTCTATGCGCTGGTGACTCTGGCCTGTGGCGTGCTGGCCGTGCTCGCACACTTTGCGTTTGAAGCACCGGCAGCCGTGCGCAGTTATGCGGAGCAGGAAATCAATTCGGCCGTACGTTCGGCGGTGCCGCAAGAGGTAAAGTCTGCGGCGGCAGATTAACAACAATCGCTACCTGTGCCACCGCGATGACTACTTGACCCGCAGACGGGCCCGTTGCTCTTCCCACTCGATCGGCAACAGGTTTCGTTTGGCGGAATTGCAGTCCTTGCAGCAGGGGACAACGTTACCCTTCTCGGTATATCCCCCACGAGCCAGGGGCACGACGTGGTCCATGGTCAGCAGGCGCGGGGGCACAGACGCACCGCAGTAGTGGCAGAGGCCTTCGCCGCGACGGTTTTTCCACCACTGGCTGCCGCGCAGGTCCCGAGCTTTGTCCTTCTGGCGGGCAATATGCTCATCTGAAGCTGGTGTGAAGTAGTCTTCCATGGCTCGTACAAGAAACGTACCCGATCTCCCGATGGCAGGCAATGCAGAGACAGACCATCCCCATCTTCCCGTTGTCGATCGTTGTTTTTCCTGGCCATCTCGTGCCGTTGCACATCTTCGAAGACCGCTACAAGAAGATGATTGATGACTGCACCGATGCCGGTGGGCGCAACACCCCTTTCGGCATCAGCTATGACAACGATGGGGATATCGCCGGCGTCGGTTGTACTCTCGTCGTCGTGCGCCGTGAAGACCCCGGCGCTGACGGTTCCTTCGATATCGTCTGCCGGGCAGGCTCGCGCTACCGCACCACGCAGCTGATCGAGGATGGGCCCTATCTGCTTGCCGAGGTAGAGTATTTCGCTGATGACGAGGCGGACGAGGCGGATCCGGCCCTGCAAGGGCTGGTCAAGTCGCGGTTCGGCACGCTCGTGGATCTGGCAGCCAAGGAAGCCGGCACGCAGATCATCGATGGCCGGGATACGGCCGATGCCGCAAAACAACTGCAGGAGGGTGACGCCTGGGCCATCGCCCAACGCCTAGGGCTGGAAGGCGAGCGTCGGCAGCAGTTGCTGGTTATGCGAAGTGAGAACGCCAGATTGCAGAACCTGGCTGAGTACCTGGAGGATCTTCTCCCCATCCTCGAGGAACGCATGGAACGCAAGACGCGGGTCAAATCAAACGGTCACACACCTCACGCCTGAACACGCACGCCTGAACACGCGGGTGACCGTCATTCCAGCACATCGACGTAGATTGCCTCGGCTACCTCGAGACCGATGTGCTGCTCGCCACTGGCGCCGACGTCCAGTCGCATGGGGCCGCTGAAAGGCGCCTTCTCGGCAATACGGATCTCGGTGCCCAGAACAAGACCATGCTGGTCCAGATAGCGTAGCAACTCCGGGTCGCGATCACTGACCTGACGGATACACGCCCGCTGCCCCGCAGTTAGTTCTGAGAGGCGGGCATAGTCCGTCTCGGCGATGTTGCCCTCTTTCGTTGGAATCGGTTCTCCATGAGCCCCGACGGTGGGAAATCCCAGGGCCTCATCGATCCGGTCCTCGAAATCTTCTGAGATGGCGTGTTCCAACCGATCCGCCTCAGCATCTACGGCGTCCCAATCATATCCCAACGCCTGACGCAGATAGAGTTCCAGCAACCGGTGATGGCGCACGATTTCCAGGGCCATGTGGATGCCTGACGGTGTCAGTTCCACGCCCTGATATGGGCGATGCTCGAGGATGTTCATCTCGGCGAGGCGCTTGATCATGTTCGTCGCCGATGCTGCCGATACCCCCATGCGCTCGGCGATCAGAGTCGTCGACACCATCCGCCCTGTCTCCGGGGCCCGACTGAGCTTGTAGATCGCCTTCAGGTAGTCCTGTACTGCCTCGCTGAGCATGCAACGCCTCCCACGCATCCGCTTAATGGTATCCGGTTCAAACTACGGCAGCCGATGGAAAATTAGCAAGTGGTTGACTAAATGTTTAGCATAGGCTAAATTCATTTCCATTGAAACTGAAATTTTCGCTCCGCAAGACCATTCAACGGGCGTGAACCCCATGCTGTCTCTCTTCATTTCGTATCTCGTCCCCCTTCTCGTCCTCGCACTGCTTCTGTGGCCCCGCCGCGGCTATCTGTGGCGCTGGAGGCGGCTGGTTCGGTTGAGTGGGCGGGTCCTGCTCGAGGACGGACTCAAACACCTGTACGACTGCGAATATCGGCGGCGGACGGCGAGCGTGGAGAGCCTTGCCGGAGTTCTGGAGGTGCCGCGCAGCAGGGCTGCACAAGTGCTGATTCAACTTGAGGCTATGCGCATGGCTTCCTCGACGCTGGAGGAAGGCGTGGCACTGACTCCAACCGGGCGGGAAGAGGCGCTGCGGATCATACGTGTCCATCGTCTGTGGGAGCGGCACCTGGCAGAGCGGACCGGAGTCAGCCGGGTCCGCTGGCACGAGGAGGCGGAATGGCAGGAGCATCACCTGTCGGCGGAGGAGGCGGAGATGCTTTCAGAGGAAATGGGACACCCCGCCTACGATCCGCATGGGGATCCGATCCCGACGGCTAAGGGCGAAGTGCCACCACAAAGCAGTCTGCCGCTGACGGCGCTGAATGAATGGGAACTGGGTCGTATCGAGCACGTGGAGGACGAGCCGGTCGAAGTCTATCAGCGCCTGATCGAGGCCGGTCTCCATCCAGGTGTGCTCGTACAACTGACGCGGCTGAACGAAGAAGAGGTGCGGCTCGTCGCCGACGGTCAACACCATAGTCTGCCTCCGGTCATGGCGGGCAACCTGTTCGTCTATCCCGTCGATGAGGAGATGCCCGGGCCGTATGACAGTCTCGATGACCTCGAACTCGACGAGAGCGCCAAGGTCGTGCGTATCTCGCCTGCCTGTCGTGGTCTGGAGCGGCGGCGGCTGATGGACATCGGGTTGGTTCCCGGCACCGCGGTTTCCATGGAGATGCGCAGTCCCACAGGCGACCCCAAGGCCTACCAGATCCGTGGAGCGACCATCGCTCTGCGCCGACACCAGGCGCGTCACATCCAGATTGAACGTGGTCTCGATGAGCGGGCCACGGCGGCGCAACCCAACGTATCAGCGGAGCAGCAGATATGACCACAGAAGAGACAATTCCGCCCAAGGCAGCCGCGGGCAGTGCCTGTGAAGCCTGCCCTGCCCACCACGCCGCCAACCTGATCCGTCTTGGCGTCAACATGGCCAACTGGGACTTCGTGGTGGCTCTGGCAGGCAACCCGAATACCGGCAAGACAACCGTGTTCAATCACCTCACCGGATTGCGTCAGCACACGGGCAACTGGCCGGGTAAGACCGTCGTCCGTGCCGAGGGAGGATTCGCCTACGGCGGGGACCGCTACAAGCTCGTGGACCTGCCCGGCACCTACTCGCTGCTGTCGACCAGTGATGACGAAGAGGTGGCGCGTGACTTCATCCTCTTTGGCAGCCCGGATGTGACGATCGTCGTCGTTGACGCTACGGTTCTCGAACGCAACCTGAACCTGGTGCTGCAGGTCCTTGAGATCACGGACCGAGCCATTGTCTGTCTCAACCTGATGGACGAGGTCCAGCGGCGCGGCATGGCGGTGGACGAACGCCGTCTGGCGCGGGATCTCGGGGTCCCTGTGGTCCCGACGATAGCTCGTCGAAACGAGGGGATTCCAGAACTGTTGCAGGCCGTCGCCGACGTCGCTTTCGGCCGCGTCGTCTGCAAACCGCACAGGATCTCCTCTCCACCCGGGTTGAAGGCTGCCCTCGGTGGGCTCACCGACGAGGTCTCCGCCGCCTTTCCCGGACTGCCGAACGCCCGCTGGGTGGCTCTGCGCCTTCTCGAAGGTGACCCGCGCATCGCGGAGGCGGTGCGCTCCGGCGAGATCGCCGATCTGGGGCGTCATCTGTCGACACGATCCGCATTCGCCACCAGTTCGGTGGCGCAGGAGGTGGGACAGTGATGCAGGAGCACACGCCGTCGGAGAAGATCCTGGAGCGGGTCGGGGCCCTGCGCTGGAAAGCAGGCCACGACTTCCATGACGAACTTGTCGAGTCCCTCTACACGGATGCCGCCCGCATTGCCGATCGTGCGGTGACTCGCAAGGGTGAACGCGGACGTTTCGACATGGACCGCACCATCGACCGGCTCGTCACCAGCCGCTGGCTCGGCTTTCCACTGATGCTGCTGATGCTGACCGTCGTGTTCTGGCTGACGATCGAGGGAGCCAACTACCCCTCGGCGATGCTGGCGACACTGCTGGTCGACACGGTCCGACCGCTGCTCCACAGCGGCGCCACTACCATTGGCCTGCCCTGGTGGCTGAGCGGGTTGCTGATTGACGGAATCTACCTGGCCATGGCCTGGGTGATCAGCGTCATGTTGCCGCCGATGGCGATCTTCTTCCCGCTGTTCACGCTGCTGGAAGACTTCGGTTACCTGCCCCGGGTTGCCTTCAACCTGGACGGCCTGTTCCGTCGCGCCGGGGCCCACGGGAAACAGGCGTTGACGATGGCCATGGGTTTTGGCTGCAACGCCGCTGCCATCGTCTCCACGCGTGTCATCGACAGTCCGCGGGAGCGCCTCATTGCGATCATCACCAACAACTTCGCCCTGTGCAACGGGCGCTGGCCGACACAGATCCTGGTGGCGACCATCTTCATCGGTGGCCTCGCGCCGGCACACCTGGCGGGCCTGGTCTCGGCCGCCGCCGTGGTGAGTGTGGCGGTGCTGGGGATCGTGCTGACCTTTGTGGTTTCGTGGGCTCTGTCGCGTACGGTGCTCAAGGGTGAGGCCTCTGCCTTCAGCCTGGAGTTGCCTCCGTACCGACCACCCCAGATTCTGCGCACGATCTACACCTCCGTGATCGATCGCACGTTGATCGTGCTGTGGCGGGCAGTAGTCTTCGCCATTCCTGCCGGTGCCGTGATCTGGCTGGCGTCCAACATCCAGGTGGCGGACCTGTCTCTGGCAGAACATTTCATCAACTTCACCGGACCCTTCGGCGCCTTCGTCGGTCTCAATGGTGTGATCCTGCTGGCCTATGTGATCGCCATCCCTGCCAACGAGATCGTCATCCCGACGATCCTGATGCTGACGGTGCTGACCGCACGACTCGCAGGCGCCGGAGATGGGGCCGGGGTGATGTTCGAGCCTGATTCGCTCGAAGCCAATGCCGAGGTGCTGCGCGCCGGTGGTTGGACCCTGTTGACGGCGATCAATCTGATGCTCTTCAGCCTCGTCCATAATCCCTGTTCGACGACGATCTACACGATCTATCGCGAGACGAAGAGCGCCAAATGGACGACCGTGGCGACGCTGCTGCCGGTGGTGATGGGGTTTGTTATGTGCTTCGTCGTAGCTCAGGTCTGGCGTCTTTTCAGCTGACCGATGCCCGATCTCGAATATGGCATCAAGCCGGTTTCGGTGTTGCGCGACGAAATCGAGGCGGCAGCAGCCGGGTGGCCTCTGGCGGCGGGCACGACATTCCAGTCGACGTCCTGTGACGGTGTTGCGTGCGAATGGATTCATGTGCCACCGGCAGCGGCCGACGGATGTGTGTATCTGCACGCGCATGGCGGTGGCTACTATCGCGGATCGTCGCGCGTCGACGCGGCCATCTGCTCACACTTGTGCATGATGACGAACAGTCGCTGCCTGTCCGTGAATTACCGGCGTCCACCCGACGAAGGGGTGTTTCCGGCAGCGGTGGACGACATGTATGCCGTCTGGTGCTGGCTGACCGATCCCGGCGGGGGTGGTCTAGCACCCGGCCGGGTTGTTGTAGGTGGCACATCGGCTGGGGGAGGACTGGCGCTGGCCTTGCTGTTGCGCATCCGGGACGCGCAGGGCGTGCAACCGGCGGGAGCCATGCTCGTCTCTCCCTGGACCGACCTGACCCAGTCGGGCGCCTCCTTTCGGACCAAC
>CALFPI010000377.1 GCA_937919035.1 uncultured Gemmatimonadaceae bacterium | reverse complement strand
GCCGACATGATGTCCACCGGATGGGGACCCAGGACCATGCTGGCCATGGACAACACGTAAATGCCGACGTCGAGCAGGGCGCCCCCGCCGAGTTCGGGATTGAACAGGCGCCCCTGAGGGTTGATGCCGGCACGAAAGCCGAAGTCGGCCTGGATCATGCGCACGTCACCGATGGCGCCCTCGGCAATCAGCTCGCGGGCCCGGACCACGGCCGGCAGGTAACGTGTCCACATGGCCTCCATAAGGAAGACATCACGCTGCCGGGCGACGTCGATCACGGCTTTGGCCTCGCCAGCATTGATGGTGAAGGGCTTCTCGCACAACACGGCCTTGCCGTGCTCCAGCAGCAGAATGCTGTTGTCCTTGTGCATGGGGTGAGGGGTGGAGACGTAGACGGCATCGACCCCGTCATCAGCGGCGAGGTCTGCGTAACTGGTGTGGCGACGGGGAATATTGAACTCGTCACCAAAGGCGTTGGCCGTCGTGCTGCTGCGAGAGCCGACGGCGACCAGGGCGGCGTCGGGGGTGTCGGCCAGACCACGGGCAAACTGATGGGCAATGTTTCCGGTGCCGAGGATGCCCCAGCGGATGGGCTCAGTCACGTTGCTGACTCCTTTTCTGGTGTTGACTCTGCGTCGATGGTGCTGCGGTGAGGCTGGACATTCTGGTTGCCCGGCTCCAGGGCCGGATTACAGCCTCTTCGGACTTGCGACGAGCCGCGATGGTGGAGCTCAATACCTATCCCTTCAGGGCAAAATCCCTGGCGTTCTCAAACAGCCGCATCCATGGGCTGAATTCGTTCTGGTTCCATGCCGGTGGCCGCCAGCTCAGTTGCGTGGTGCGGAAGACACGTTCGGGGTGTGGCATCATGATGGTAACGCGTCCGCCTGCAGCCGTCAGGGCCGTGAGCCCCTCCGGGGACCCATTCGGGTTGGCGGGGTAGTTCGTTGCGGTATCGCCTCGATTGTCGACAAAACGGGCGGCGATACGACGAGCCTGCTGCAGTCTGGTCAGGTCACCATCGGCGACAAAGGTCACGCGTCCCTCTCCGTGCGCGACCGCCACGGGAATCCTGGCGCCCGCCATGCCGGCGAGCAGTACAGAATCACTATCGACGATTTCCACCGTGGCGAAGCGGGCCTCAAACTGTTCCGACTGATTGCGCAGGAACCGCGGCCAGTGCACGGCGCCGGGAATCACGTCGCCCAGCAGGCTCATCATCTGGCAACCATTGCACACACCCAGTGCGAAGGTGTCCGGGCGCTCGAAGAATGTGGTGAACATGGCGCGCAGGTCATCGTGGAAGAGGATCGTATTGGCCCATCCGGCGCCGGCGCCCAGAACATCGCCGTAGCTGAAGCCGCCACAGGCAGCCAGTCCGGCAAAGTCCGCCAGATCCGCCCGACGGCTGAGCAGGTCGGTCATGGTGACGTCCACGGACAGGCACCCGGCGGCGTCGAAGGCGGCCGCCATTTCCACCTGACCATTGATGCCCTGTTCGCGCAGAATGGCGACGCGGGGACGGCGGCTGGCGACCACCGCAGGGGCGCCAAAGGTCCAGGGAACGTTGAAACTCAGACCTGGATCCTGACGATCGGTGATGGTGTCATATTCCTGCCGGGCGCTCTCCGGATCATCGCGCCATTGCTGCATGCGGAAGCTCAACTCGGACCAGGCCGCCTCCAGTTTTCCCATCCCCTCACCGAAGACCTCACGCCCGTCCTGGAGTACGGAAAGTCGGTCGTCACTGGAGGGGGCGCCCACTTCGGTCAGGCAATCACCGAGGCCCTCGCTGGCAAAGGCGGCCCGGACACGCGCGACATCGTCAGCACGGACCTGCAACAGCGCGCCAATCTCTTCGCTGTAAAGTGCGGCGACGGCATCGGTTTCAGCCGGCAATGTCAGGCTTATGCCGCGTCGACCGGCAAAGCCCATCTCCAGCGCCGTGACAAACAACCCACCGTCGGAACGGTCGTGATATGCCAGCAACAGGCCCGCAGCGATCGACTTCTGCACGGCGGCAAACAGGCCTCGCACGTCGGTGGCGGCCACGTCCGGCACATCCTCACCCAGGCTTTCGTAGACCTGTGCCAGTGCCGATCCGCCAAGACGATTGCGACCTCGGCCCAGATCGACAAGCAGCAGTCGGGTATCGTCGCCGGATTTGAGGTCTGGCGTCACAACGCCCCGAACATCGGTGACGCCGGCGAAGGCGGAGATCACAAGGCTCAGAGGCGCGACGACGGTACGTTGAGCCCCCGAGCTGTCCTGCCACTTGCTGCGCATGGACATACTGTCCTTGCCTACAGGGATCGCCACCCCCAGGTCCGGGCAGAAGTCGAGACCCAGGCTTCGCACCGTATCGAAGAGGGCCGCGTCTTCCCCATCCTCGCCGCAGGCACACATCCAGTTGGCCGACAGCTTGATCTTCTCAATGGCGCCGATGGGCGCACCGGCCAGATTGGTTACAGCCTCGGCGACGGCGAGGCGCCCCGCCGCCGGGCCATCGACGATGGCAACGGGGGTGCGCTCTCCCATGGACATGACGCCACCCGTATGTGACTGGAAGCCGGTGATGGTGACGGCACAATCGGCGACGGGAACCTGCCAGGGGCCGACCATCTGATCGCGGGCGATGCAACCGCCCACCGTACGATCGGCAATCGTTATGAGAAAGCTCTTGTCGGCAACGGCAGGGAAGCGCAGCACTCGTTCGGCTGCATCTGCCAGGTCGACCAGGGTGACACCTGGCCCCCCGGCCGTGTGCTGCCGGGCGACATCGCGCACCATCCGCGGCGGCTTGCCGAGAATGACTTCCAGGGGCAGTTCGTCAATCGGTCGATTGTCGAAGTGTGAGTCCGTAAGGGTCAAGCGGCCGTCACCCGTGACGGTGCCAATCTCGGCGAACAGGCAGCGTTCGCGATCGGCAAGCTCGCGGAATACGGACAAGTCACCAGCACCCACAACCAGGACGTAGCGTTCCTGCGCCTCGCAGCTCCAGATTTCCATGGGACTCATGCCGGGCTCATCGTTGTGGACAGCCCGCAGATCGAAGATGGCACCGACGTCCTCCACCAGTTCCGGGCAGGCATTCGACAGCCCCCCGGCGCCGACGTCGTGGATCGACTTGATCGGGTTGGCTGCTCCCAGGCCATAACAGCGGTCAATGAGTTCCTGGCAGCGGCGTTCCATCTCCGGGTTGTCGCGCTGTACGGAGGCGAAGTCCAACTCCTGGGCATTGCTGCCGGAGTCCATGGAGGAGGCATACCCACCACCGAGGCCGATGAGCATGGCGGGCCCGCCGATCTGAATGACGATGTCGTCTTTGGCGGGCTTCTTCTTGGCGACCTGGTCGGCGTCGATGAGGCCACTGCCACCGGCGACCATGATCGGCTTGTGGTAACCTCTGTGCCGCCCATCGACGACCTGCTCAAACGTGCGAAACACGCCGAGCACATTGGGGCGGCCGAATTCATTGCCGAAGCCGGCGCCACCGATGGGTCCCTCCGTCATGATCTGCAGTGGTGATGCCAGATGGGCCGGAGGCTCACCCAGGTCCGTCTCCCAGGGTTGCCGCCAGCCGGGAAGGCGCAGGTGTGAGACGTAGAAGGCGGACAGCCCTGCCTGCGACCGCGAACCCGTGCCGGTGGAGCCCTCGTCCCGGATTTCTCCGCCGACACCGGTTGAGGCACCAGGATACGGCGAGATGGCTGTCGGATGGTTGTGCGTCTCGACCTTGCAGACAATGTGCGTCTGGCGCTCGTCGTAGACGTAGGAAAAATCGACACCCGTGGGGCGCAGGACTGCCGCTGAAAAACCCTCGATGACGCCCGCATTGTCGCTGTAGGCACTGATCGTGTGTTCCGGGTGACGGGCGTGCGTATTGCGGATCATGTCAAACAGGGATCGATCCTGTGCCGTACCGTCGATGATCCACGAGGCGTTGAAGATCTTGTGACGGCAATGCTCGGAATTGACATTGGCAAACATGACCAGTTCGACATCGGATGGATCTCGCCCGAGACGACCATACGTCTCGGCCAGGTAGTCGAGTTCTTCGTCCGACAGGGCCAGGCCCCAGCGGTTGTTGGCAGCGACCAGGGCGGGGCGGCCATCGGTCAGCAGGGGCACCATCAACAGGGGCCGCGCAGGGATGCGTTCAAAGAGTGCCGCCGGGTCACTGATGGCGGCTTCCGTCATACGATCGTGAAGCAGGGCCTGCAGCGGCTCGAGATCGGCCCTGCCCACGCCCTGGCCCAAGCCCTGACCCAAGCCCTGAAATGTGTAGCGGATCCCGCGCTCGATGCGAGAGACCGAACGGAGGCCGCAGTTGTGCAGAATATCTGTGGCCTTTGTCGACCAGGGCGAGACCGTTCCAGGTCGTGGTGTGATCAACACGGATGCAGCGTCGGAGCCGGCCGCCGGTTCACCCGTCACACCGAGAAGGCTGGCCAGTCGCGGCATCAGGTCGTCGGCAGCATCCCCATCGACCTGGACCCCATCAACCTGGACCAGGTAGACGAACCTGGCGTCGATGGACTGCAGAGCGGGCGCAATATCGCGGCAGCGATCGAGCAAGGTGATGCGGCGGAAAGCGGAAAGCGCCGGAGGGCCGGCAAATGACAACAATGGCATGCAGGGGCCCCGGCTGGAGAAGAAGAGGCGGAACGGTGCAACAATCTCGTGCCGCAAGAAGCTACGTCCCACCCGACACCCGCTCAAGACGAAGGGGAGCGCCACCTTTGCAGTCTTCGGGGTAGCTTCTATCTTCTACTGCCCATTACAGTTACCGGATTTTTCAGCCAGTTCCCGAATATCCAGCCAGTTCCCGAATATCCAGCCAGTTCCCGAATAATGAGCGGCCCAAATGCGACCGACCGATCTGAACAGCGCCAACACCGACTACATCGATGCTCTCTACGAGCAGTATCAGGCCGATCCTGCCTCCGTCGACGCCGAGTGGGTCACGTTTTTCCGTGGCTTCGAATTCGGTTTCCGTCGCAGTGACACTGAGGACGACTCCGCCGACAAACATCCGGAGAATGTCGCCCTCGCCGGGCAGGAACGGCGCAAGCGGGAGCGTACGGACAAGGGTGTCGTGGCACTGGTGCGCGCCTATCGCCATCGGGGTCACTTCATCGCCGGCCTCGACCCACTGGGTTACAATCCGACGAGCAACCCGCTGCTGGAGTTGTCCGAGTTCGGCCTTACCGAAGATGATCTCGAGAAGGGCGTCGGCTTCGGCACCTTCCGCTACAAGACGGATGGCTCGCTGAGAGCTTTGATCGAAGCCCTGCACGAGACCTATTGCGGGACCCTCGGCATGGATACCATGTCGACGGGCGACAAAGAGCAGGAAGCCTGGATCGAGGAGCGTGTCGAGCCCATTCTCGGGCGTCTGACGTACGGCACGGAAGAACAGCGGCGGATTCTGTTTCAACTGCTGGAGGTAGAAGAGTTCGAGCAGTTTCTGCATACGCGATACATCGGCCAGAAAAGATTCTCCATCGAGGGCGGGGATGCCGTGCTGCCTCTGCTCGACGCACTGGTGGAACGGGGCAGCGCACTGGGTGTCGAGGAGATGGTCATCGGCATGGCTCATCGCGGCCGGCTGAATGTCCTGGCGCACATCCTGCACAAGCCGTACGAAGTGATGCTCGCCGACTTTGAGGGGGCTTCGCGCGGCGAAGGGGCCGAGGACGAGGGGGACGTCAAGTACCACCAGGGCTACTCGTACGACTTCGTTACGCGGCAGGGGCGC
>CALFPI010000376.1 GCA_937919035.1 uncultured Gemmatimonadaceae bacterium | reverse complement strand
AGTCCGTGGCGCTCAACGAAAAATGGTTGACGTGCCAGACGTACGAGAGGACCGTGTCGCCGAATCACGCACTCGGGCTGCCAGTGGTTTCTATGACCAGCCCGACGTTCGCTCGGAGACAGCGCAATCTATTATTGACGAGTCAGCCTGAACAGTATCCGGTTGGTCGCCCCGAGTCGGCGACGGATTTGAGACGGACATACGGGGAGTCGACCAATGGGTCGGCTCCCCATTTTTCTGACAGGTACACAGTTGACAGATGAGCTGTATGTGGGAGTTGACGCTGGGGGCACACATACGCGCATGGTCCTGGCCGATCGACATGGGGCCCTGCTCGCCGACCTGGAGGGTGGGCCAGGCAACTACCAGCTGTTAGGCGCGCAGCAGTTGACCGCTCTCATAGAGGCTTTGCTCCAGCAACTGCGCCCCGGAGCAACGGCTACAGTTCTATGTGCGGGCGTCGCCGGTGCTGGACGAGAGGCGGAACAGGTGTCCCTGCGGGGTCACTTGGAAAACCGGGGCGTTGCAGATCGCGCCCTGATCGTCAGTGATGCCCGGGCGGCTCTCGAAGGAGCCCACGCCGGACAACCGGGTGTCGTGTGTATCGCCGGCACCGGCTCCATGGTTCTGGGCCGTAACGCTGCGGGCGACGAGGCGCGCGCCGGTGGTTGGGGACCGGCTCTGGGTGACGAGGGGAGTGCTTATGCATTGGTCATGGCGGGGGTCCGCAGGGCACTGCAGGCTGTCGATGGCAGCGGCAAACAGACGCGACTCCAGCAGGACCTGTTGCCGGCTCTCGGTCTGGCTGTCTGGAGTGATGTGATTGCTGCCACATATGGCGGCGAACTGACCCGTGAACGGATCGCTGAAGTTTGCCCAACCATATTCGCCGCCGCTCGCGTCGGCGATGAGGTCGCTGCAGAGATCATCACCAGTGGTGGCCTGTCTCTGGGGGCCCAGGTCGCGGCGGTTGCTCGCAGATTGCATCTGAGCAGCACACCCGCTGTGGCCTGCGTGGGAGGGGTCTTTGCGGAGCTCGACGTCCTGCGAGCCCCGCTGGCCGCCGGAGCAGGGGAATTCACTCTGCAGTTGATCCGGCCCGAGTTGTCGGCCAGCCTGGGGGCTCTGCTGCTGGCGTTTTCCACAGCTGGCATCAGCGTCCCGGCGGCTGTGACTTCTGCGTGGGCCTCAGACGAGGCGAGGTCGGGCCAACCTTGACAGGCTGGGCCACCTCGTTACCTTCCGCTGTTCCCATATTTTGCTCGTTTCAGGCCCGATCCCCAGACAGGATGCAGACCCGTGGTTCGTGAAGTTCTGAGCGATCGCGAAGAGCAGGTACTGGCAGCCTTGGTGCGCGCCCATGTTGAGCTTGGGGTGCCCGTCGGTTCGTCCAGTCTGCTGGAACGTGAGCGCCTCGACGTCAGTCCGGCAACGGTCCGCAAGACCCTCGTCAGTCTGGAAGACAAGGGGTTTGTCCAGCAGCCGCACACGTCTGCGGGCCGCACGCCGACGAACAAGGCGTACCGTTTCTATGCCATGCACGCTCTCGGCATGGGTTCGGCCGGTGGTGTCACGGCCCTTGGCCATTTGCGCACGCAACTGGATGCCAAGTTGCAGCAGGTGTCGGCCGACGAGATCCACGGCCAGCTTGCTGAGATCATCGGCGATGTGTCCATGCAGTTGGGCCTGGTGCTGGCACCTCGATTCGAACAGGTCCGGGTCGATCATCTCGAACTGGTGCGGCTCGCCGAAGGCCGCATGCTTCTTGTTGTCGCCCTCGAGACCGGGCCGGTGCGCAGTCTCGTCATCGAGGTGGGCACAACCGCCGATGCCCGTGAAGTTGCCGGAGTATCGGTACGCTTGAACGAGCGACTGGCGGGACGAACGGTGTGGGAGGTACGGGCGACTGTGCGCCAGCGCATTCGTGAATTGGGGTCAGGCTTTGAGCCGGCGCTGCTGCGCGCAGTTGTCGACGAGATCGAGGCCCTGACTACACCACCACGTCATTCGCTGCACGTGGCCGGCGCCCGCAATATCTGTGTGCAGCCCGAGTTCCGCGATGCTTCGGACGTTGCTGACCTGTTCGATCTGGTGGAGCATCGAGAGGTTCTGGCGGGCTTGCTCTCTGATCGAGAGGGCGTGGTCATCACGATCGGCGACGAGAATGAGCTGCACGAGTTACACCTCTGCAGCCTGGTGACGGCCAGTTATCAGGTTCGTGGTGCCATTGGTGTGGTTGGCGTTATGGGGCCCACCCGGATGCCTTATGATCGCCTTGTAGCTCTGGTGAACTACGCAGCTTCCCGTGCATCGGAGCTCGTCGCCTGAACTACGTTGTAGCGAATTTCAACTACCGAAACACATCATGTCACCAATTTTACCGGTGGCATCAACAAAGCTGGGCATGCGACAAGTTATGAGTGGAGACGACAGCAGCACGACCGAAAGTTCCCCAAACGATCTGGCAAACGACGTGGATTCCGCCGCCGAGACGGCGGCATCGATGGAGGGCTCTGAAACTGAGGGTGCGGGGGCAACCGAGGCCGTTCCGGCGCTCAGTGAACTGGAGCAGGCTCGCCGCGAGGCGGAAGAGAATCACGACCGCTACCTGCGGGCAGCGGCTGAGCTCAGCAACTTCCGTAAGCGCACGGTGAAGATGCGCGCCGAGACGAGGGGGGATACGCTGCGCGATGTGCTGCTGCAGATCGGCCCCATGCTCGACAACTTTCGCCGCGCCCTCGGGCAGGAGGCCGACGACATCGTCGCTTTCCGGCAAGGCATACAGATCATCTTCAAACAGTTCAATGAGATCCTTTCCGGCTACGGCCTCGTCGAGATCGATACCGAAGGCAAGCCCTTCGACCCGAATCTGCACGAGGCGATTGTCCAGGTGCCGAGTGATGAGCACCCTCCTGGTATCGTGATTCAGGAGATGGAAAAGGGCTACATGCTCAATGATCGAGTCCTGCGTCCTGCACGTGTCATCGTCAGTGCTGCAAAGGCGAATGACGACACAATCGAGCCGGACCCTGACGACCAACACAACGACGGAAAGGCGTAGGTAAGTCAGCAATGGGCAAGGTAATCGGCATAGACTTGGGCACGACGAATTCGTGTGTGGCGG
>CALFPI010000375.1 GCA_937919035.1 uncultured Gemmatimonadaceae bacterium | reverse complement strand
GAGAGCAGGGGCGCCAGCTTCTGTAGATCGGCGATGGTGCCACAGTCGTGTGGTGTCTGCTCATTGCCGTAGCCCCCGTCCAGATCACTGCCCACACCGACGTGCCGGGTGTTGCCCGCCAGATCGCAGATATGCACGATGTGATCCACGAGGTTGTCGAGGGACACGACCTCGGGCTGCGTCTGGCCCTTGATCCAACCAGGGTAGATCATCCATGCATCCAGGGCGGCACCGATGACTCCACCCCGATTGATGATGGCTTTGATCTGCTCGTCGGTGAATTGACGACAACCCGGCACCAAAGCCCGGCAATTGTTGTGGCTCGCCAGCACCGGGCCGTCGAAGGCATCCAACGTCTCGAACAAGGCGTCATCTGCCAGGTGGGTCAGGTCAACGATCATGCCGGCATCCGCCATGGCTGCCAGCAGCGGCGCCCCACGTTCTGTCAGGCCACCTTCCGTGTCGGTGCCATGGGCGTAGGCGGAGAAGCCATAATGCGACAGACCGACGACACGCAGACCGTCCTCCCACCACGAGCCGACCTGCTCGGCGTCGACGATCGGGTCGGCGCCCTCCATGCTCAGGATGTAGCCCAGTGGCGTCGTTTCGGGTGCTGCCTCCCAGGCCTGCATGTGGGTTGCCAGTGCAGCCTGGTCACGGATCTGGCGCATTTTGCCCTGCGCTTCCATGACCCGGTAGTAGGCCAGTTGTCCCTGGGCTGTGCTGTAGGCGATGGCCTGATTGGCGACGCCCGAGGCAGGCGACCCGGGCCAGTCAACGCGACAGATTACCGTTGCCAGCGACAGGGCGACCTCGCCCTTGCGCATCTCGGGCAGGGTCGTCGTGCCGCGTGCGCGTCCCTTCTGTGTCATGCCGGCTTCGCGACGGCGCAGTTCGTGTACGTCGAGTTCGAGGTCACGGTCCCAGTTGAGGGCATTCATGGACAGATCGAGATGGGCGTCGATGAGAATCATGGGGCCTCCGCAGATTTATTTTTCAGAGAGATCTGGATGCCAACGGGCGAGCTTTGGTCCACTACGAATTTCTCCACAGCTCCCACTCGGCCCGCTGTCGGGGCTTGGCCAGGGGCGAGGCCGTCTGGATTCGCCATCGCCCCAGTGCCCGACTGAAAGTCAAGTTCGGTCTGTCGCTCTCGATCTTAACCAATTTGCACGACAGCAGGAATCGTACACTCTTGCTGCCCTACATCATCCGGCTACGGCTCTGTTCCCGCCGGCAGCGTCAAACTCGACTCCGGACCGTTTCTTGGAAACGGTACCAATCGCAACGATGGCGCCGGTCTGCCACGGCATGATAGCCACCCCGGTTATGGAGCAAATGTGGCGGCCTCGATCTCCAGTTCCAGCAGGCGCTTCTTGCGCCAGACGCCGCCGCCGTAGCCGACGAGTTTGCCGTCAGCACCGATGACGCGGTGGCAGGGTACGATGATGGCCAGAGCGTTGAGACCATTCGTCGTACCCACGGCCCGCACAGCGGCGGGGCGGCCCACCGCAGCTGCGAGGTCGCGGTAGCTGACGGTCTGTCCGTACGGAATACGTCTCAGCGCGCTCCATACTTGCTGCTGAAACTCGGTCCCGGGTGTGACGATGGGAACGGTGAAGTCCCGCCGGCTGCCGTCGAAGTATTCGGCGACTTCACTTTCGGTGCGGGTGATGATGTCATTGCGATCGGGGACAAAGACGGCATCCAGGCGTCGCCGCAGACGTTGCACCTGGGTCGCCAACATGCGCCGGTCGACGAACTCCAGCAGACACAGCCGGGTATCTGTGGCGGCGACCAACATAGGCCCGAGGGGCGTCGTGATACGATCCACGCGTACGACAGTCGTGCGGTTGAGATCCGTGGGGCTGGCGCCAAAGTAGCGTTGAAAAGCCTCCTGGAACCCGGAGAGGGAACCGTAGCCACTGGCGAAGGCGGCGCGAGTCACCTGCGAGCCATCCTGCACCTGACCCAGCGCCGACCCCAGACGTCGGGCGCGGCTGTAGGCGTGGAAGGTCATGCCGTGCTGAGTCTGGAACCAGCGCCGTACACGTTCAGGGCTCAGGCCCTGCTGGCGCAGATCATCATCCCGCCAACGACGAGTTGGATCCTGCTCGAGGTCGGCCAGCAGGGGGCGTAGCCAGTCGGGAGTGTCACCGGCTGCCTCGAGGGGGCGACAGCGCTTGCACGGGCGGAAACCCGACAGGAGCGCCTCGCGGGGCGTACCGTAGAAATGGACGTTCTCCGGTCGGGGCTTTTTTGCCGGGCATGTGGGCCGACAGAAGATCCCGGTGGTGCGTACGGCGGTGACGAAGATGCCATCGAAAGCAGCGTCGCCCTGCAGGAAGGCCTCCATCATCACAGACTTGGCAGGTAGTTCAATTGTTATTGTCATGTTCAACAATCTGGGGTACGGGAGACACCTGCACTACCGAAAAACGGACGTTGAATTCGACCACGGCAAAAAAGCACGCAACGCCACCGGTCAGCGCCGCCAAAGGGGCATCGACCGGCATGATCCTGGTCATCCCATCGGCACCCGGACAAGGCCTGTGTGATGTTAGACAAATGTTACATTGTTGACGGAACATGACCACCATCTCAGGCGTTCACTACGATGGTGCAAGGCAACAATCTCCGGAGCGGACCCATGAAAGTCGTACTGATTCCATCGATGCTGCTGTTGCTGGCCTACACGTCGGACGCCGCTGAACAGGCGACCTTCGCCGGTGGTTGTTTCTGGTGTATCGAAGCTCCCTTTGACAAACTCGACGGGGTCATCTCCGCTGTCTCAGGATTCTCCGGTGGTCCGGAGAAAGACCCGACCTACCGTCAGGTGGCCTCCGGCAGCACCGGTCATCTGGAGGTCGTGCAGGTGACTTTCGACCCGGACAAAGTCAGCTACGAGAGCTTGCTGGACACCTACTGGCGGCAATTCGATCCCACCGACGCCGGTGGCTCTTTCGTCGACCGCGGACACCAGTACACATCAGCCATTTTTGTCCACTCGCCCGAGCAGCGACGTCTGGCAGAGGCATCGAAGGCGGCGCTGGCCGCATCGGGCCGGTTCGATGATCCCATCCTTACGCCGATCCGCGACTTCGAATCTTTCACCGCCGCCGACGGCTACCATCAGGATTTCCACAAGACGAACACGGCGCACTACAAACGCTATCGAGCTGGGTCCGGGAGGGATCCGTTCATCACGAAAGTCTGGGGTGACCAAAGCCAGGCGGCATCGAAGTATCACAAGCCAACCGATGACGAACTGCGCCAGCGGCTGTCACAGATCCAGTACAACGTGACCCAGAAGGATGGCACAGAGCCGCCCTTCCGCAACGAGTACTGGGATAACAAGGCGACAGGGATCTACGTGGATGTGGTGACGGGGGAGCCGCTGTTCAGTTCGCGGGACAAGTTCAAGTCCGGCACGGGCTGGCCCAGCTTCACCCGGCCCCTGGTTGCGGAGAACGTGACGGAGGATACCGACTTCAAACTGTTGTATCCGCGCACCGAGCTGCGCAGCAAACACGGAGACTCGCATCTGGGGCACGTGTTCAGCGATGGTCCCAAACCCACGGGCCTGCGCTACTGCATCAACTCCGCATCGTTGCGCTTTGTGCCTGTGGAAAAACTGGTGGACGAAGGCTACGAGGAGTTCGTCGCGGACTTCGACTAAGCCGCAAAAGGCGGGCTCAGGTCTTCCAGATGGAGTGCATCTGCCATGCGTCGAGGGACAGCAACCGGCTCGCGGCTCCCTGCGAACGCAGAACGACACCGACGCTGTCGGGGCGCTCCGGATAGACGCGCACGGCGACACACTGGCGTCCATTCACAAAGACTTCCAGCACGCTGCGATCGACAAAGATCCGCAACTCCAGGGGTTCGTCCTGTCCCAGACAGACCGGCGCGGTCTCCGGGGCCCGGGGCCATACATCGGCCGCAAGGGAGGCGCGTGCGGTGTCAATCGAGATCAGGCTCTGGCGTCGGCGACCACCGGCGAAGGATTCGTTCATGCCGCGATCGCGGTAGAAGGTGATGCGCGTGTATTCGTCCGCATCGGGTGATCGCAGCACGTCCAGCTCAATCACGGGCGCCGCAGATGGCGCAATTCGCACGATCAACTCGATCGTGTCACCGTGGACGGCGTGCGGTACGAAATCCTCGTTGGCGGGAAGGTCCACCTCTTCCAGGTGCTGATGGCTGCCGCGCAGCGACTCGATAGCGCCTGCCGGTGCAACCCGCAATGTCTCGCCATCAACGGTCAGTCGCCGGGGCAACGTCATGATCTGATTCCAACCGGCTGTTGGTTTGCCGGCATTCATGTTGAAGATCGCGACGACACCACCATCACCATCGGGTGTGGCTGACGGCGCATGCACCCCGGAAGGGGTGGACGGCCCGAAGTTGAACTTACCGCCGCAGGTCACGACAAACTTGTCACGTGACGTATCGTAATCACCCAACAGGTACTGGCCTCCCGACATGTGGCTGAAAAACAGGAGGATGTGTCGTTTGTCGGCGCCGCTGCCGATGGGCCAGAAGTAGGGGCAGGCACCGTCGTCCCCGACCAGGGTGTAGCGGTCGTCTTCCACGAAGGGATGCAGGTACTCCCAGTGCTCGAGGTCGGCGGACCGCAGCAGGAAGTTGGCCCGCACGGGCTGACCTGCGGGACCTTCGGGTTTGGTCCCGGCGGACAGCGAATAGTAGAACGCCCCCTGCTTCCAGATGCAGGGATCAAACACACGGTACGGCAGGTCCGAGCCATCGGCGGAGCGCATGGGCACGACCGCTTTGCCGGCGGTCTTCGTCCAGTTCAACAGCAGAGGATCGGCAGAGGTGGCGACCATGTTGCCCACCTCGGTGCCGTGATACATGGCGATGACCCGATCCGACTCCACCAGGGTCGAACCGGAGTAACAGCAACGCTCCGGCTGCGGATAGATGCAGTACGGGAGATCGCGCCAGTGAATAAGGTCGTCAGACACGGCGTGGCCCCAGTGCTGCCGGGGGTCCTCGGGCGGATAGGCCTGATAGAACAGATGCCAGCGGCCCTGCCAGAAACACAGACCGTTGGGGTCATTGAGCATTGCCTCAGGATTGACATAGTGATACAAGGGCCGATGCCGGTCCCCGGCGAAGGCGGCGCGCGCCGCCGCCAGTCGTTGCAGCAGTGGGTTGGTCGCCAGGGCTTGTTCCTGCTCTTGGAAGGAGCCCGTGGGGAAGTCGTAGCGGGGAACACGCGAGGTGTAGTCCATCCCATTCACTCCCGAAGTCGCAGCGGCAGGCGCAGGACAATCTCCGTACCCACACCTACCGATGAATGCACTTGTAACTGCCCGCCATGCTCACTCAGTGTGTGCGCGTCGGCGATCAGGCCCAGGCCCATTTTGACACGGGCGCTGTGCCGAAAGGCGACATCGAACAATCCGTCGACCTGCTCCGGCGTCATGCCAGGGCCGGAATCTCCGATGCCGACACAAACGTTGGTGCCCTCTTCCACCCACGTACGCAAGCGTATGGTGCCACGGCCACCCATCGCCTGCAGGGCATTGGTGATCAGGTGGATGAAGACCTGATTCAACCGCGCCGGCGCGCACCAGATGGCGGGTACGCCCCCATACTCGCG
The DNA here is from genome assembly GCA_937919035.1 of uncultured Gemmatimonadaceae bacterium. Lineage (GTDB taxonomy): Bacteria > Latescibacterota > UBA2968 > UBA8231 > UBA8231 > UBA8231. The sequence continues at coordinate 2,430 of CALFPI010000375.1, read as the reverse complement.
CTCCACTATGATTTCCCCGGTCAACTGTGCATCCATGACAACCAGCGTGTCATCGAGTCCCTGTTCGATGGGGGCGATCTGCCACTCGGCTTCGTCAAGATGAGAGAACGACTTGAAGCCGGATAGCACCGTGCCCAGCCGATCGGTGGCTGACACAAGGGTTGTATTGACGCTGTCGATTGCCTGTAGCGCCGGTCCCGGGGGGCTCGTGCTGCGGAGTTTGCCCACAGCTCGCGCCAGCGTGTCAGTGGCACTGCGGATGGCCCCGATGGGGGAGTTGAGTTCGTGAACGATGCCGGCCACCAGCTGTGTCAACGTCGTCAGCTTGGCTGTCTGCACGCGCCGCTCATGCTCCACAGCATGGGCCGACAGAGAGCGAACCTGCTCCAGCTGTATTGCCAGCTCCTGGTTGGTACGGGCCACGGTGCGGGCCAGATACACCGACATGCTGACAACGAGGATGAGCGTGCCATAGATGTAGGGGAAGAAGTTGAACGGGTCCGATGTGAGCAAGGCAGGTTTGACCATGCCGAGCTCCACCAGGACCTGCAGCGCACAGCCGGTGGCAAAGAGAAACCAGCCGGCCCGTACGACGCCGGCCTCTGGCGTGCCACGTCGCAGGCCGATGATGACGACACGCACAACATCGAGCAGAAAGATCATTGTCACCCAGTAGAAGAACTCGACGGGCAGAAACAGCGCCGCCACGGCGATGCCCAGGCTGAAGACGCCGGCAATCTTCAATACGGCAGAAATCCGACCGATGAATTCGTGGTACAGGAACAACAACCCGGTAAGCGGGGCCGCCAGTAGAGACCATTTGAAGCCGAGGAGCCATATGGTGATGTCCAGCGGCGTATGCGCAAAAATGAGATGCAGGGGTGCATAGATCAGCACCGCCACGGACAGGGCGAACAAGGCATAGTAGAGATGTCCGAGCCCCTGCCGGTGAAACAGGAACAACAGCAAGTGGAACAGGCTGAAGGCCAGAGGGATGACGAACAGCGTCTGCAGCACGATTCTGACGTACGTGAACCGCTGTGCCGCCGCTTCCCAGGCGCGAAGCTCCACCAGGCTCAGACCAAACCCCAGTTCGTCGGGGAGACTCAGCATGCCAAGCGTCGAGCGGTTCGTGTAACGCAGGGCCAGCACATGCTCGTCCCCCACCGTCAGCGGCAACGGCGTGACTTCCGGCAGGCCATGCACAAGATGCACGACCTCCTCCTCCCGGCGGGAAGCGGGGTGCCCGGACGTATGCAGCAGTACGCCGTCCAGATAGATGGCCAGTGCTCCCATGTTTCGGTACAGCAGGCCGATGTCTCTGGCAGAGACTGCGTCGTTGACATGCAGCCGCAGACGGAACCAGCCTTCTCCCGTCCAACCGATCTGTTCCCGGGTGGTCGTCGACAGGGATGTGGCCAGCGAATCCAGCTGCCGCCAGCTGCTGTCATCAAAGTCCCGCGCCGCCCAGGCCTCGGAATGCCCGGGGCGGAAGCGCCAACCCACGTGCAGGGGGAAGGCGTTGATGGGCACGTCGTCGAGGCGTTGCCGCGCCAGCGCATCCACCGGGATCTCGATCACCTCGGCGGCGGCAGAGCCCACGCTCAGGAGCACGCCCAAGAGCAGCGTCCGCACCAGGGACACAGGTTCAGCCTCCCGGACGCGACTGCAGAAACTGGTTCAACTGGTTGGCAAAGGCCTGACTGTCTCGTGTGCCATAGGAGGATGGTCCACCCTCCACAAGCGCGGCACTGCGCAGCTCATCGAGCAGATCGCGCGTGGCGAGCCGTTCCTTGATGTTGGCCGCTGTGAGCAGGGTGCCCCGCGGATCGAGAGCGGTGGCGCCCTTGGCGACAACACGGTCCGCCAGGGGAATGTCGGCGGTGATCACCAGATCATCGGCTTCCACAAGTTCGACGATGCGATCATCGGCCTCATCCGGCCCGGCAGCAACTGCGATGCTGTCGATATGGTCCGCCAGCGGTACTCGCATGTACTGGTTGGCGATCAGCGTCGTTGGAATCTTCAGCCGCTGGACGGCACGGAAGAGGATTTCCTTCACAGCCCGTGGACAGGCATCGGCATCAACAAGAATCTTCATAGGGGCTAAAGGTGCGTCCTGCGCCAGGGCACCGCCACGCCCAGTTCTGTTCCCATGTCCGTCAGTACAGCCAGGGTGTCGGCGCCGATGGGGATGCCGGTCTCCCGATAGTTGGCTTCGGTACGCCATTCCGGGCCGCCAGGCAGGTCGGACAGATCAAAGCCCGGCAAAGGCTGCAAGTCACCCACCTGCTGCATCAGGTGATCCATGTCGCCGAGAAAGGCCGCTGGATCGGTGAAACGTTCGACCTGCAGGGCCATAAAGAAGCCTGATTGGTCGGCGCTGCTGTGGGTGATGTTGCGCCGATCAAAACGAGGCAGCATCTGCCC
>CALFPI010000374.1 GCA_937919035.1 uncultured Gemmatimonadaceae bacterium | reverse complement strand
CGTCGCTGTATCGAATTCGGCTGCCGTCTCCAGCATCTGCAGGACAAGGCGCAAAGCTTCCGCTTCATCACGTTCGGCGAAGGGACGTTCCCAACGGTTGAGGAAATACAGCGCCCCGCGAATGATGGGGGACCCGGAACCCGTCGTGCAGAAATCCACGGTCTCGAAGTTGGCCCCGAGAACATCGTAGAAGTAGATGCGGCCCCCCGCCTGGGGACCGTCATTCTCGTGTGTTATGTAGATGGGAACAACAGCGCCGATGCCCTGCATGGCCATGGGCAGATTGTCGCGCAACAGGCGGGACAGCGTGCGCAGGCGGCCATCGAGGCTCAATTCCTGCAACTGCGTGCGGCGGTAGTGCTGGAAGGAAATCTCCAGCAGACGGGCGATTTCATAGGCGTTGGCAGGAGACCCTGACAGGGCCAGCACGGACCGGTCGTCCACGGACAACACTTTGGCGGCCCGATCGTAGACGACGACATTGCCAGCCGTCGCCCGTCGATCACCTGCGACGAGCACACCGTCGCGGTAACGCAGTGCCAGAATCGTCGTGCCCTCCGTGTGCATCCCGGGAGAGCCGTTCTGCGCCACTACGTGTGTGCCCTCCGCTGCGCCGGGCAGCTGACCCCGCTCCTTGAGAATGCTGAGGAAGTCGCCGCTGTCCATGCCAACCAAGCGGCTACTGCCCCGTGCGCTGACGATAACGCCGCGCCTGATTGGGATCGACCTTGCGCATCCTGCGCATCAGGTCATCGGTGTTCGGTCGCTCCACCTTGGGGCGACGAGGGCCGGACTCTTCATTGCCGTCGCCGCCGGTGTCGATCGGGCCTTTCGGCCGTGGCGCACGGTCACGCATTTCGGGATTCATGGTGTCTCCTTTACGATTGCCAGAGATGTCAATGCAGCAAGCAGATCCTGCACCGTAGCAGCCTGGTCCAACCGGGTGTTGAAGATAGCCGCCGTGTCAACATCCACACAACTGCGCAGATCAACCGTGCGGATCGCCCCATCGATGTCGAACTCGATGCTGTCCCAGTTCAACGACCGCACCTGAGCGCCGAATTTCTCCAGCACATGTCCCCGAAACCAGGCCCTAGTTCCCCGGGGCGGGGTGGTCAATGCTGCGGTGATCGCCATCTCATCACTCAGACGCGCCACGGACGTATCCTGCATGCCTTCCAGCATCAGGTACAGGCCCTCCTGTGGATCGACGTTGTGGTACTCCAGGTCCTGACTCTGCAACCAGGCCCGGTCTTCGGCGCGCCCCCAATCGAGACCTTCCGCGTCAGCGAAACTGTCCAGCAGCCACTTCTTTGTGACCCAGTCACAGCGACCCACCAGTTGTGTCGGGTCCATCGCCAGCGACTGCAGGGCAAACTGCCATTCATCGAGCACCCAGTCGGTCTCCTCATCCCGCCCGGCGGCCTGGGCTCGCGCGCGCTCCAGATAGGCTGCCTGCACATCGAGGGCCGTCGTCGATGACCGATCCGCCAACTCGATCTCCCAGTGGCGGTCGACATCACGACTGATGGATTTCACGGCCCCAACCGGGTCGGCCAGCTCCATGGGGGGTACGTTGCCCGCCTCCAGCAACTCAAGAACCAGTCGCAGGGCCCCCACCTTCAGCGCCGTCGCCCACTCGCACATGTTCGCATCGCCGATGATGATGTGCAGGCGGCGGTAGCGAGCCGGGTCGGCATGCGGCTCATCGCGGGTATTGACCAACGGCCGGCGCGTCATCGTGTCGACGCTGGCAATGACCTCAAAAAAATCCGACCGCTGCGCCAACTGGAAGACGTTCTGGTCATGCTTGTGATCGACCTCAACGCCCACCTTGCCGGCGCCCGCGTAAATCTGCCGCGTCACAAGAAAGGGCAGCAGCGCCGACACCACCTCGGCAAAGGGAATGGCTCGGGGCAGCAGGAAGTTTTCATGGCAGCCGTAGGAATGCCCCTCGAAGTCCGTGTTGTTCTTGTACAGGCGCACGCTGCCCCGGCCCCGTTCTTCGGTGCGACGACGGGCGCACTGCAGCACAATGCGTTCACCGGCACGATCCTGGGCGACAAGATCAGCCAGGGACAGGCACTCGGCGGTGCTGAACTCGGGGTGGGTATGGTCGTTGTAGAGACGGGCGCCGTTGTGGAGGATCAGGTCCGACTTGAGATCTTTCAACGGGATCTTGCGCAGCCGATCCTGCTGCAGATGCTCCGTCTCATCCTTGTCCTGCAACAACTCGTCGACTTCGAAGCCGCGCATATCGAGACGCGGATTTTCCAGGCCGTAGTCCCAGCGCGCGACGAAATCTTCGCGGCTGTAGCAGCGGATCAGTTCCATCGACTCGGTGACGACATCGAGATCATCGACGCCGTCGACCTGGATGCCGTATTCGGTCTCCAGGCCGCATACGCGGCGCTCGGTCAAATGACCCTGCCAGCGGCAGCCCGGTCCCGGGCCTTTTCCGAGTGTGCCGTCTTTGGCTGCACACGGACAACGTTTTCAGGATCGTAATCGAGTAACTTGAGCCAGTCCTCGACGCTGTCCGTCGGCGGAAAGACTTCGTTCTCGCGGTACTCGGAGCGAACCGCTTCGAGCAGGTCCTCTTCACGGACACCCGCCTGCTCGATCGTATTGTCAGCAATGGCACGCTTGATGGCCGACTCCTTGGCACGCTGCACGATGTTGTCGATCAGCGCACCCGATGCCAGATCGCCAAAGTGCAGGCTTTCGGTGCGGCCGGAGCGCAGCGCCACCTCGAGAAACTTGGTCTCTTCGGTACGGGCGAACAGCGCCCGGGTCGCGGCGGCGATAAAAGCCTGTCGTGCCCCTTCGGCGCTGCCGTGCTCACGCACAGCGGCCGCATCCAGAGGCAGATCCGGTGTCAGGTAGAGACCAAAAATATCATGCGACGAGTCCTGGTTTGGACGCGCCACTTTGATCTTGCGATCGATGCGCCCCGGGCGCAGAATGGCGGGGTCAATGAGGTCATGGCGATTGGAGGCGAGGATGATGACGACATCCTGCAGCGACTCGATACCATCCATCTCCGTACAGAACATGGGCACGACGGTATTTGCGATGTTGTGACTGCGCGTGGAACGCCGTGTACCCAGGATCGATTCTGCCTCATCGATGAAGATGAAGGGCAGGAAGCCCTCCTTCCGCTTCTGTCGCGCCTGGGTGAAAATCTCCCGCACCATGCGCTCCGTCTCGCCGAGCCACATGTTGAGGATCTCGGGCCCCTTGATGTGCATGAAGTACTCTTTGACTTCGAGGCCCTCTTGTTCGCGCAGATGCTGGACCAGGCTATAGGCCGTCGCTTTGCCGATGAGCGTCTTGCCGCAACCCGGCGGTCCATAGAGCAGGAATCCTTTGGGCGTCGAGTAGTGGAACTTCTCGAAGAGGGCCGGATGCATGGCGGGCAACTCGATCGTGTCCCGGATGGCTCGGATCGCCTCCTCCTGGCCCCCGATACGCTCCCACGGCATGGGCGGAATGTCTTCGAGGAAATGCTCCCGGCTCTCTTTCGACGGCAGCCGCTCCAGAGCAACCTTCATCGACGGATCGGTACGCACTTCGTCGCCGACCTTGAGGTCGACCCCGATGAGCTCGGCCGCTCTCTCCAGGACAAAATCCGACGATCCATGCTCGTTGCCGATCCGCAGGCGGCCCTCGTCCAGTACATCGGAGATCTTGGCAACGGGTCCCACGGGGGCATAGCCGAGCAAACCGACAACGGCGTAGGCCTCGTTGATCAGCACGCGCGCGCCAACCTTGAGATCCTTTGCCGGCACTCGCGGGTCGATGTTGGCGTAGTACTCGGACCCACCGACAAAGACGGTGGCAATGCCGTCCTTTGGTGATCCGAGAAAAATGCCAACCCGATTGGCCGGCGCCGTGACTTTCTCCAGCGCCGCTTCCAGTTCGACAAGAGCCCGCCGTGATTCGTGGTGGGCGATGTCACGCTCCATGATCTGTCGCCGCAGCTGATACAGCAGGGGCCGCGCCGGGTCGCGTTCCGGCAGACAGAGCAGAACCTGGTCGACAAGGTGAAGGGGCTCACTGTCCGGACCGGCGTCGAACCCAGGCTGGGAACCAGGGAACTCCGTACCGGGGAAGGCGTCGGAGCCGTCGGCGGCGTCGGCGGCGTCGTAACGATCCTGTGCCATAATTCGGGCTCCTGTCAGCTAGTGGATGACGGTGCCGAGGCGTGCATAGCGCGAACGAAATGGCAGCGTGTGGAGGTTCAGCGCGAAATTGCCGGCGTCGAGCAACAACTGGGGCAAACCGGTATAGAGCGGTCCGTCGACCAGAAGTGACGACCAGTAGATGATCATCGCCTTGCCTTTGATCAGCCTGCGAGGCACAGGTCCGAAGAAGCGACTGTCGTGGGAGTTGTCGCGATTGTCGCCCATCATGAAGAAATGGTCCTCAGGAACCCGGTAGGGGCCGAAATTATCGCGCGGGCTCGATGTGGCGGGAAGGGCCCGAGGGTCCGTCCGTTTGCCGTCAGGGGGCAATTCCACAAGTGTGCCATCGACGAACAACTGCTTGTTCCGCACCTCGACCTCCTGTCCGCCGACGGCCACACAACGTTTGATCAGATCGCGCCCCACCTCGGTCTTTGAACGGAAGATCACGATGTCGCCGGGTTCGGGATCGCGCAATGCGGGCAGACGGAACAGGGGTTCACTGAGCAGTGGCACTTCAACCGGGGCGCCGTAGACAAACTTGTTCGCCAGCAGGTAGTCACCGACGAACAGGGTGTCCTCCATGGAGCCGGAGGGAATGTAGAAAGCCTGCACGACGGTGCTGCGAATCAGCAACGCGAGACCCACGGCGATGAGAATGGAGGAGCCGTAGTCGCGGAATCCCCCGCGCTGCGTGTTGTTGCTTGGGTCGGTCACTGGGGGCATCGTTTCTATCCGGAATGAGGGGCCGGGAGGATCGCCCCGGAACGCCTGCAGGCGGAACATACAAAAGCGCTAATTCATTGTAAACTCACGACCTACTCCAGGTCCCTCCGCATGGACTTACAGGCCAGGGCTAGAGTTCCGGCGGCTCATCTTGGGAAACGTGCAATTGCTTGTGAATCAGACAAAGCCTTGCTATACTTCGCCGTCCGTTTTGGCTCACCTCACCATCCCTCCGGCGGAGCCCTCCGGCGCCGATGAAGATCCGATTCTGGGGTGTCCGCGGCTCGTTTCCCGTGTCCTCACCCAACGTCAGCCGCTACGGCGGCAATACCCCTTGCGTCGAAGTTGAGACCGGGCAGGGTGTCATCGTCATCGACGCCGGCACCGGGATCCGTGGCTTTGGCAAGTCACTGCTGGAACGATCTGGCAAACATTTCGATCTGTTGTTGAGTCACGCCCACTGGGATCACATCCAGGGGTTCCCCCATTGCGAACTGCTCTATCGTGACGACGTAACCGTCACTGTGCATGGTCTGCACCACCCGCGACGCACCTTGGCCAGCATCCTGGAAGGGCAACAACAGGAACCGTTCCACCCCGTCCCCCTGCATGAACTTGGGGCCAGCATCGATTTCGTCGAGCATGAGGATGGTGACACCTTCGAGATCGCCGGGGCTCGCGTTACCTGCAGACGGTTGAATCATCCCGGCGTGGCCGGGGGCTTCCGCATCGAGTACGGGGACCGCGCATTTGCCTATATATGCGATACGGACCTCAACGGCGAGCATCTGCTGGCTACGGATCTGCCCGGAGTCGATGAGCCTGGGGCTGATCCTGCAGCCTGGCTCCGGCGCCTGCGTCAGTCCGCATGTGATTTGGGTCACAGTGCGGATCTGGCGGTATGTGATACGTTTTTCCTTCCTGAAGAGTATGATCCGGACTGGGGACATAGTCGTGTTGACGACTTCCTTGGTCTGGCCGCAGAGGTCGGATTCGGCACGATGTGTCTGTTCCACCATCGCCCCAGCCGCAGCGATGACGAGTTGGAGGACATCGTCGCGGACTGCCGCCGTAGGGCAGGCAGAGATATTCAGGTGCTGGCCGCTCAGGAAGGTCTGCAGGTCGACCTGTAGAGTCACACGTAGAATTCACACGTAGATTCCGCGCGCGATCGGTTCTTCGATTCGTGGGTTCCACGATGCTGCGCCACTCATCATCCAAGGGCTGTCGTTTGCACATCAAGTTGTGGGGTACACGTGGGACCATCCCCACACCGACACCGCAGACGACCCGGTATGGTGGCAACACCCCCTGCGTTGCCGTGCACGCTGCCGATGGCGAGTTGATCATTCTCGACGCCGGTATCGGTCTGCACTGGCTCGGCGAGGAGCTACTCAGCAATGGCTTCGCCGATGGCGGCCACGCCCACATTCTGCTATCCCACATGCACTGGGGTCACATCCAGGGATTGCCCTTCTTCCAGCCCATGTTGGTACGCGACTGCCACATCCACCTTCACGGCTGCGGTGATGGCAGTCCCCTGATGGACGTCCTGCATCGCCAGATGGAACACACGTACTGTCCGGTGCCCGATTTTTTCGTGGACGGCGTCGGTGCCAGATTGACGGCCACCGATATCGGTGCGGCTCCCATTCAGGTCGGTGTCACGACGATCACGGCACGCAGGGTCAATCATGCCCCGGGTGTAACAACTTTCGGCTTCCGCCTCGACAGCTGCGGGCAGTCCCTGGCCTACATCCCGGATGTGGAATACCTCGAGCCGGGCCACCGCCAGCCTGCCCTGGCTCTGGCGGAAGGCGTTGACCTGCTCATCCACGACGCCCACCACACGTCAGCCGAGTACGACGGACGGCGAGGCGGCGGTCACTGCAGTGATGCCGCCGCCGTCGAACTGGCGCGTATGGCAGGAGTGGGTAAAATTATTTTATTCCATCACCATCCCGATCATGACGACGACGTGATCGATAGCGTCGTCAGGGATCACGCCAACAGTGACGTCGATGTCGAAGCCGCCTCTGAACAAGCCGAGTATATCCTTGAATCGCGCTGAACACCCCGCTCGCCTGACTTCCCGTTTGCTGTTCCCCCTCGTCGCGGCCCTGGCCCTGCTCTCAGGGTGTGGCGACAGGGACACGGAACTGCAGCAGACTCATGCCTATATGGATTCGTTGCGGCTGTATCTGGGGGATCTGCGCTTGATGGATTACGATCTGCGCCAGATTGTCGAAGGTGACACCGTATCGGCAGATCTCATCATTCCGGTGATCGCCGAAACTCTGCGCCCCAAGGTCGAGAACCTGCGTCGCCGGGCAGACGGGCTGCAACCAACGCCCCAGGTGCTCGCCGCCCACGCCCTTCTGCTCGATTATCTCGACGTTCGTCTGCAGGCGTATGACGCGGCCTTGCAGGGCCAGGCGGAGGCACGGACCGAGTTGTTCGAAATGTTCGCGCACAAACAGATGGAAGCGCAGGACATCGGCAATGATCTCGAAGATGAGGCGCAGAGGCTGCGCACCCAGATCGCCGACTACCGCTGACAGATTGACGCTGAACGGGCCGCCGCCTACCGGTGGCGTTCTTCCTGCCAGGGATCGCCACGATCATGGTAGCCGCGTTGCTCCCAGTAGCCGGGCGCGTCGTCGGTCAGAAACTCGAGACGGCGCAGGAATTTCGCCGACTTCCAGGCATATCGCTGGGGCACGAGCAACCGCATGGGACCACCGTGTTCCAGAGGCAGCGGCTGTCCCCCCAGTTCGTACGCAAGCAGGACATCGTCAGCCATGACATCGGCCAGTGCCACGTTGGTCGAGTAGCCATCGGCGCCGTGGGCGACGACAAAACGTGCCGCTGCGGTGGGTTTCACCACCTCGGCCAGCGCCGTGAACGGGATCCCGACCCACGCTAGATCGAGGCGGGACCACGTCGTCACACAGTGAAAATCCGATGTCTGCTGCCGCTTCGGCGCCAGGCTGACAAAATCCTGCCAGGCCACCTGCAGAGGATTCTCGACCTCACCCTCCACGGTAAACCGCCAGCGGCGCTCATCGAAAGCGGGGCGCACGCCCAGATCGAGGACGGGGAACTTCTCCGTCAGTTTCTGCCCGGGGGGCACGCGCTCCCGACGGGTATCGATCCGTCGACCCATCGTGTTCTCTCGTTTCATGGAGCCACAGCGACAACGGTGCCCGTGCGCACCGACTCGATCGCCGCTGCCAGCACTTTCTGCGCCTTCAGGCCATCCTCTCCGGAGGCATCGATTTCATCGGGTGCGGCACCCTCATTCAACTGCTCCACGAACCGCCCGAGCCGATTGTGGAAGGTGTCCTCGAAATCCCGCATGCCACCGAAAATCGGGTTCGAGTACACCCGCTTTTCCATCTCCCCCGCAGGGAACAGCGTTGCCTCGCGATACATGTCATCAATCACGAAGCGCCCCTGTAGACCGGCCACCTCACAACGCTCCATCGGGTGGCCACGCTCGATGTCATAACTGCCCGTCAGATGCCCGAGGCAGCCGGAGGCAAAACGCATATTGAACTGCGCCGTCGAGTAGATGCTGCGCCCCGGGGCCTTCAGCGCAAAACAGTGGACCTCGACGATGTCCCCACAGAAATAGCGCATGATATCAACGGTGTGCGGATGCAGCGCCTTGATCTGGAACCACTCCGAGGACTCGCGCGGATTCTGGATCCACATGGCCATGTTCATAAACAGCTGATGCCCGATGCGGCCTTCATCCACCCAGCGCTTGGCCAACCGTGCCGCTGGCGTGAATCGGTGATTGAGATCGACACCAAAACACAGGCCCTTGTCGCGGGCACTGGCGACCATCTCCTCCGCCGGCGCGATCTCGTTGGAGATCGGCTTTTCACACAACACGTGCAGGCCCGCTTCGAGCGCTTCCATCGTCGGCCGGTGGTGATCCGAGCCGTACTCCTCCCCCCCCGTAGCGACACTGGCCATGGTCAGTTCGGTAGCATCGATCATCGACTGCACACTGTAGAATGCCGGCACGCCGAGGGCCGCTGCCGTCGCGTCCGCGCGAGCCCGATCGATATCACAGACGGCAGCCAGCTCTGCCCCATCCATCTGCTGGTAGATTCGTGCGTGCCGATTGCCGATCGGGCCGAGACCGATGACCCCAACCTTCTGCATGATCAGACCTCGATTTCTACGCGTCGCCCCGACTCTGCGCTTTCGATAGCGCCGAAGACCATGGCGAGGCTCTTGATATTGTCGGTGCATACCGTCTCTGGTGTGCCACCGTGCTGCACGCAGTCGACGAACTCGTGGATGATACCCTCGTGGGCGCCGACGCGATCCTCTGCATGCGCCGGATCCAGGATCAGCTCCT